>WAPZ01000395.1 GCA_015520535.1 Candidatus Heimdallarchaeota archaeon | reverse complement strand
ATCACATGAGCACCGAGTATAGCAAAGGTTCCGACAAGCGTATTATTACCAATTTCTATAAGTTCTGGATCAAAAATACGCCCGAGAACCGTTGAGTTCTTCCCGATCTTCATACCAAACAAACGAAAGAAAAAATGGGGGATTGTTGAGTGGAAAAACACGATTCGAATCAAATTTATCGCAATATCAAAAGTTGTAGCAGCAATTGCCCACCAAAAAACCTCACTACCTTCCAAAACACCTGTTTTATCCCTCAAAAAGAACCGACATATTCGATGTACAAATGCAAGGAAAAAAATCGCAGTAAAAAACCATACAAGTGTGGAAGTTGGTATTACAATCCAAATGTCTAAGGAAAAGAATTGGAAAAAAATTTGAACAAAAATGCCAAACATTGCCAAAAGAATAAAAGTGAGCACAACTTGAATGATAAGCATGAGAGCGAAAGAAATCACCCCACCACTAAAAAGTCAATTCATCTAATTCATTCAATGCTTCCTTAATCAAAACGTCTGCTTTTTTGGTTTCGGGTTCAATAACCTCTTTAGGTTTTGGCGAAATGTGCCCATTTAAATTCTCCTTTCTTAACAAAAACGCAAAAACTTCTTTTGCCAAAGTGGTAATTTCATCCTCTTCCGTCATCCAAAGCTACCCGCCATTAAAAATAAACTAACTGTCTAAATTAATATATGTCGGCCATTGTTTTTATATTTTATTGGAACAGTTTTTGTCAGTCGTACCCAGTATGTATCAAAAATAGAACACGTTTATACAGATAACGAAAAAATGTCGATTTAGAGGATAATTCTGTGACATTTCAGCGAGTTTTGGTTAGAAACTAATTTTTTCACTGATATTAAAAAAGAAATCGGACACAGAATAAAAAATTAAAAAAAGGAAAGAATGTTTTCTTAGACTTGTGCAGCCAGTGAATATAAACCAGCAGCAGTAAAGAAAACCATCCAAATAAGCACTGGTATCAAAAAGTGTAAGTTTTTCTTCGCTTTGTCAACTTCTGGGAGGTTAAGCACAATGGTTCGAGTAGCAGCATAAATAGAGGCAGCAAGACCTGCTAGCACAGCCATTACACGGAAAGCAAAGGAAAATTCCAATGGAACTAATGCAGGCATGTCCATTGTATGTACACCCAAGATAATTAGGGGATTGAAGGCATAAAGAAGTGCAACTGGGAAGGTAATAGGATCATTAAGGATTACAAAACCGGTGTCGGTATAAATTCGATGACCCATAAAATAACCGCCAAAGGGATCCGCTAAGACTTTGATTGTAGAAGGTGCATGTTCGAAAATTCTGACCATCCAGAAGGAGAAGTGCATCGCAAGACCCAACGGAATAATTGAATATGCAAAGATAGAGAATAACTGTTTTGTAGTCTTGGTATGGATGCCAGAAATTTGTCTAGCAATGTAGAGGACAATGAAAAAGAGGCCAATCGGCATTAAAAAGGCAGCAAAGCCAAACCATATGGCAATACCCCCAAAAGTCTTGACAAAGCTGGGTAAAAATGGAATGGCTTGAATGGTTGTATTAAGTTGATTAAGAAGATTTTGTACCATTGGAATACTCGGCATGATAACCGCTAAAGTAATTCCAACAAGCGCAGCAGCTAATCCAGCTTGATCAAATTTGTGTTTTTTAACAGTATATGTGTCTACTAAGGGAACACGTATGTTTAAATCAATGTTGTCGTTGGGACAACTTTTAATACATTCTGTACATTGAATACATCCAAGATTACTTTCCATGACCATTGGAAATTCTCCCATGGGACAAGCATATCCAGATGGCCAGTTAATTACGCGTGGCTGTCCTGTCATTGGATCAATGTCTTCCGTGTAGGTACGGCCTTTAAGACAATCTTTTGTTCGGCATTTTTTACAAACATTGAGATCACGATTTCGAATTTCAAGCATTCCAGTCATTCCATAGACACCAATCAATCCACCAAGGGGACATACGTACATACAGAAGGCACGACGTTCATATATTAAGCCCAAGATAATAGACAAAGCTATTAAGAGGACAATAAACAGAGCTGTGTAAAGTGGATTGACAAACATTCCAACAGCAAAGTCGAACATCATAATACCAGCAAAAAGAAATGTAGTGATCCATAGACTACGAAGTTTTTTCGGATATGGACGACGTGGATCTTGTTTTTGTTGCAGTGGTGTTCCAATTACAGAAGCATAAGTAAATTCAGGTAAAACATAACCGAATATTAAACCTAAGAGGAGACCGAAAATGGTTGCACCCAACCAGAAGAAGGCAAATAAGAAATCCGTTGGATTTCCACTTAGCAAGACATTGAGTTCGAACTGAAGTAAATTAATGGGAACATTCAAAATGAAGACGGTGTAGTCAATTAAAGCTTGAACAAGATTGTCACTTAATGTACCTGTCCCTAACAAGGAGTCAGCCGAATAGCCAGCAAAGAGTCCAATAGTCACTCCTGCTATAAGCAGAGAGACAAAGCCAAAGAATAAAGCTAATACAACGCGACTAAGAAAAATTAAAGGATTTTGTTTAGTCACTGGTGGTGGTGCACGAGTTCGATGTGCCCATTCGCCAATACATCCTAAAGGACAAATGGTACACCAAAAACGACCCGCAACAAAGAAGGTAATGATAATTCCTGTCCACCAAACATTCCATGTTAAAAAGGTAGCGCCATTAACAAATCCCGCATCAGCTGCTTGAATATACCCTCCATATCCATAGATTCCAAAAATCATGACCATGACAAAGAACACTGCATTGGGGAATTCAAGGACGAATTGGAACCAACGTTGTTTTATTAGCCATTTTCCAAAACGATTTCCTGTTAAAGCTACTTTCCAATAGCCACCAAATCGGCGTTTTTTGAGTTTTTCCCGATCAATTGTCATCATTGAGATGACTAGAGTAATTACGGCTAAAATGGTTGGCATTACAAGTGTTGGCAATAACATTTGTCCTATATTTGCAACATCCGAAACTTCTATGAGTTTCAAGGTAAAGTAACTTATCCAAAGGAAAGCTACGCCAAAGATAAAAAGCGATGCATTTCTAGATAAAATGGATTCACCTTTTATCCCCAATCCAAAGCGTTCAAAAAATCCAACTTTTTGTGTTTTTTGCATATAATATCTCACCATCTTTATTAAATATGATTTTTGATAGGGCTATTTATTTATTTTATTTATCGATTGGTGCTCCCATCCCAGATTAACTAGAGGCTGGAGGGACAACGTTTACATAAGAAACCATTAAACCATGACCAGCACCGCAGAAGAAGTTACAAAAGAATTTATATGCACCCACGTCAACAAGGTTTGTATCGATATAGAACACTACGGGTTTATGTTGCGGCAGATTTGCATCAATTTCATTGCCCTTATAGTCTGTTAGGCCATTTATATGAAGTCCATGATCCGTATCAATTGCTTCAAAGACAAGTTTATAGACATAACCCTTGACTAATGTGACGTTTCGATAGGCAATTTCGCCACCGTCGCCACCATATTTTGCACTTAGTGTCTCTGCTATTGAAACGGGATGTCCACCAATTTCCGTGGTTGGGGGCAGAATTGCACTGGTATTTTTGTCAATTACTTCTGTGACATTGTAAGTCCATGGTTTTATCCGTGCACTTATGCGAATTTCATAGTCGTAACCTTCAAATTCTTCACCTGATAAATTGGGTAGTGGCGCTAAAAATACGATACCAATAAATAATATGAGTGGTATAATTACAACAAAATAGTTTGATGCTTTCCATTTATTCTTTTGTCCATAATATATAGAGGCTAAAATAACTAATATACTAAAAGCAATGAGTAATCCATTGCTATCAAGTGGTATGACTGCTTCAGCTGCCAATCTCTTTTCACCACCGAATAATTACAAAGTTCTTCCATTAAAGGCTTTGAAAAAACCGCCATATTATAGTTACGGTTGTGTCATTGAAGATTCTTTCGCTTGTTCGTGTAGCACACTCGGAACGAATTTTTTGTTATTTATTTAGTTTTTTTTGTTAGTATGTCCCTCTAGCCCGTTCTAATTGAACATCTTTTTGAAAGCCTATGTAAGGCTTATTTGTTTGTTTTTTCTTTTTGAATCAAATTTTGATAT
>WAPZ01000394.1 GCA_015520535.1 Candidatus Heimdallarchaeota archaeon | reverse complement strand
TTTTTCTACCTCTTCTTTTTTAACAAGCGTTTTCAGTTTCATACTAATTAGGTTTTTGTCTTTTTCTTTCAAAGAAAAAAGTTGCGAACCTATTATTAGTTGTGGATCTTGTAAACCGAAGGCATATCCAACTTTGACTAAAAACTCATTAATAGTTTCATCGTCATCCACGACAAATGGAACACCAGTAATTCGATACTTTTCGGAACACACCACACAATCCTTACGCCGCTGTAATGGAATTTGCGTAAATATTTGTTGTTCACCATCCCAAAATAAATAATTTTCTAACGGTTTACGCTTCATTAAGATTTTAATAACTTCGTTTGCCATTAAACCGCCAATTACGGTAGCTACTGTTGATATAGTAGGTATTTTCTCTTCGAGCACGGCTGAGATTGAAATCGACTCTTTTCGTACTGTTCCAATCGGTGTACAACTTTTTTGTAAACGTTCTGGCGGTAATAAGGTTTGGCACTCCAAACAAGCTGTCTTATAAGGTATTATGACTTGAACATTACCCCAAAACCCATAAATCCCCCCACTAACGAGCGGAACATTTAAATGAACGGCTAAACTATTTAAATAGCGGCGAGCTTCAAAATTATCTAACCCATCAATAAACACATTTGTTTCTTTAAAAACGTTCAAAGAAAGGTTTTGAACAGAATCTATATAATATTCAACAATGACGTCCGGATTAATTGTCTTTATACGTTGAGCTGAAACTTCCGCCTTATATTTTCCGACATCTTCGTCTCTATACAATACTTGACGACTTAAATTACTAATTTCAATAGTATCCATATCAATAAGTTTTAACTTTCCAACTCCCATTTGGGCTAAAGATAACGCAATTATACTCCCTAAGGCGCCCATACCAACAATTGTTACGGTAGATTTCCTCAATAATTCTTGATTCCAGCCCTTAAGTAACAACTGACGTGAATAGCGTTCTTCTTTCAACATATTCACCTATCGTAGCGTAGTTAATAAAAGAAATTCAAAATTTCAAAACAAATTTAAACCATATCATTCCAAACAGCTCCGTAGTTTCCATAAAACTTATCTACATGTCCACACCAGAAAATTAAAATAACTTTAAAAAACAGAGAGTTTTTTTAGTTTTCAATGAATTCTAATGTCGCCTCAACAAACTTTTGCGTTTGTTGTTTAAAAGTTTCTGGTGTTACGTGAAAAATTCCTAAACGGATCGCTTGTGCATTTTGAATGGTCGTAGCATGTTTGGAAAAAATCTTATGATTTGACAAGTGTTCCTCGAACATCAGTTGAACTTCCGGTCGAGTTATCACATAAGTTGCTGGATTTTCAAGTACTAAATACAGAACATTTAATCCAAGCGTCAATACATCTAAAGCTAAGTAATAAGCTGCATCTTCTGGAGAAAAATCATTACTGTTGGACAGTTCGGCAATAAAATTCAAACTTTGTGTACCAATCAATTTGATTTGTTGTTTCGCTGCTGCTATTATAGATTCATTTGTAATTTTAACATTCTTTAGCGGATTTTCACCATAAAGAACGCGACCATATTTAGCAGATAATGCGTGAATTGATGAAAATCGTACACCACCATTTTTAGCACTTTTTATTACATTTTCTTTTGGCAAAACAAGCAAATTAAATATGTGCTCCACCTCTGGTGTTTTCAAGGCATTTACAATAGGAACTAATTCCTTTGAGATATCGACTTTAGATTTTGTTACTAACAAAAAGTTCAGGTCACTTTCACCTATAATAGCTACACTTTTCGCATATGAGCCGTAGACTAAGAGACATTCAATGTGGCTTTTTAAATGACCACTTGTTTCTATTTTGCGAACAAAATTGCGGATCAACATTTCATATTCATTTGTTTCTCCCATAGGTTCCGCAACACTTTCTGCTCGAACCTTTTTCCATTCTTCTTTAATGCGTTCCAATTCCTTTTTTATAAATGGAACATTTTTTTTGATAATAGGACGTAACTCCGGTTTCTCTGTAATAATAAACTTTACTACATCTGTAAACGTTATGTTATCACCACTTTGCTGCAGCATGGTTTGGATGGTCTCACGCACCAACTTTTTAAATTCATTTTCGCTCATTTTCTATAATCATCCCCTAAAGAATTATGAACCATTTTTTACGAATTAAACCTTTAATTTTTCATTTTTTTCTTGAGAAATCTTGCAATGCAAAATGATAAAAGAGGCGGCACAGATTCTCCAACTTGATTGAACTGTGACTCTATACTACCATAAAAAACAAAGGTATCTGGATAACTCATCAAACGTGCATGTTCTCGCACCGTGCATATTCGTGGCGCAATTGGATGTATGAATCTTTTTTTTCCCATAACTGTTGGAGCAATGTGTTCCAAATCCAAACGCTGATAGTTTTTAAAATAGCGTTTATTAGCACCTCTATAATGAACAAGTGCTCTTGTAGGTTTTAATGTTGAAATTCTAGTGTTTGACATCTTACTAGAATCTACATAAATGTGATTAGGTATTCCATGAATAGGATCCGGTTCTGGCAACGAAAAAAAAGCCTCCTTGACCGATATTAATTGATTAATATGCGGAAGAGTAATTTTCACATTTGAAATGAAAACACGTCGCCTTTGACTTGGAACTCCTACATTTTCAGCATTTAACACATTGAAATAAATATTCTGAATTCCAACCCGTGAAAACTCCTCTTTAAGATACTTCTTTAGTTGACCCTCCATTAAGCCAACAACATTTTCTAAAACAAACCAATCCGGCTGTAAATCACCGATTAGCCGAATTGCATCAAGAGTCAACATGCCGCGGGGATCTCCATAGAGCCTTTCAATTTCATCACGCTGACGGTTTTCATTCGCTACTGTGAAGGCTTCACATGGTGGACTAGCAATAATTCCATCTATTCGCTTATTTTTTAATATTCTTTCTATATCTAATGAATGAACACTCCTAATATCTCTTTTCAAAACATATGTTTCGTTAAAATTCTGTGAATAGGTCTCTGCAGCGTTAAAATCCTTTTCAATTGCCAATAGAGGAATATAACCTGCCATTTTAAAGCCTAAAGAAAATCCACCTGCTCCACTAAATAGATCTATAAATGTATATTTCACTCTGTTTTCACGCTAATCCAGTTTTAAATTCATAAGTTCATAAAGTAATATAGAGAGAGTGGCTAAAGGGCCAATATCATCCTCTATTGATAATAAATAAACAGATTCACCTCTACTCATTTCGATCTTCGAAAATCCAGGACTTAATCCTCCGATAAAAAATAAAATCGAATCATTTTCATATTTGGCAGATTCTTTAATATGAGCTTTTAAAACTTTTGAGAGATCTAATTTAGTTTGTGAATACCTTGATGAAACAAGAAAGAAAATTTGTTTTGGCTTAATAAGTTCTATAGCATCTGTCAGATCCTTTAAATAGAAAAGATTAACATTTTTTTGATATGCAATCTTATAAGCTTCCGGTACACCCGATTGAGCGGCTGAACTTGAGGCTCTCGTGACTATAATATTTTTTGCTCCTAAATAACTCGCAATTTTAACAAATTCGACTACGACAGTACGACTTTGAACATTGTGCAAGCAGAAAAAGAAACGTTGCGGATTTTCCATAAGATACAAAACAGAATCACCTTTGATTTATAGTCTTTAGCGAAATAATTTAATTAATTAATTGATTCAATAGGACTTTAAGAAAAAGTATTTGAAAATATGGCGCTGGGGGTGGGATTTGAACCCACGCGTTCACGAAGAACACGGGCTCTCCAGGCCCGCGCCATACCTCTAGGCGACCCCAGCTGTTAGATTCCAGATAGATTTATTCCTTCTTCCCCCCACGT
>WAPZ01000393.1 GCA_015520535.1 Candidatus Heimdallarchaeota archaeon | reverse complement strand
TTTTTATACTACGCCGTCGGTTTTTTTTAAATTTTGGTCGTTTTGCGAGTAGTACGGAAGTCGTCACATCCCTACGGTACAAAGTTGCATTATATCTGTATAAAGCGTACAGATCCTCTTCTGACGGCAGTATGTGATAAATATGCGGGATGGTTTTGTAAACAAATTCTGTAATTCCTTCATGTTTCAGGTATTTTACTAATTCTTCAAATATTTGAAGCATCAGTGGAGTACTCATTGACTCATTTGTAATAAAACCGCCAAAAGTAAGACCGGAGTGAGAATACAAAATATTATTATTGAGGTTCGCTGGTAAGACAGAAACTAATTTGTTTTTATGGAAAAACATCAACGAGTAATCGACAAAACGGTTAGGATGAAAGACAAAATGATAATCCATATAATTACGATAGGCAAGTAAATGACCATTTTTTGCAGACCTTACAAAATTATCCCACATTTCCTTATGTTTTTTCTCTTCGTACCTTATTATTTCAACCATCGATGCTCTCACTCCGTAGCAAATGTTAAACAGATACAAACTGTTTAAAATTCTTCGTTTTCAAGTACAGCAACTCCAAATCCAGTTTCACCAAAATTGTTGCCATTATAAAACATATACCTTTTGTCTTTAATGTCAACAATCGCAGGAAAACAAATCATCTCTGAATCCCATCCTGACGAGGAAACGCTTATGCCGACATCTTCATCCATACGTACCCAATTAATACCATCTTTTGATTCCGCATATCCTATATAATATTTGTTGTGAATTGTCCTAATAGAGTACCACATCTTGTAAAGGTTCTTTTCCTTTATCACGTAGGGTCTTCCAAATCCTATTTCATTTTCTCTTAGATTCATACATACTTTACCGGAACTTGCCCAATCGATTCCATTTTTTGACTCCAAGTATCTCATATTGTAGCGTGGAACCGCTTTTCCATCAATGTGAATCCATTCAGATCCAGCTAAATACCACATCTTGTAGATTCCCTCGTCGTATAGTACATAAGGAGCCGTCCTGACAAACAACTCTTTATCACTCCGATCTAAAATAGGAGCTTTTGATACCCGCTCAAAATGCTCCCCATTGTCGTTACTAATAGCAACGCCAGAAAATAAGTAATAACGAACCTTTACACCCAGTTGCCATCCAACATAATACAAATACATTGAAGAATTACGTTTAACAATTGATATTGGTGTAACTCCATTATCATCGAAGGTGCCAGGCATTCCAATATCTAAAACAGGATTTTTCGAGACAGCTAAAACTTTTAAAGGGTTTTCCTTGTCAACATCCACATAGCCAAGACGACCGACTTTATTTTCGTCCCAAAATGCGACAAATACCCTTATTCTATCTTCCATTATATAAGGGGTTGGTATATAAGCATGCGTTTTATCCCATCCATATTTTCCAGAGGGAGCATATACTCTTCCTAACTTAATCCACTTCATCTTCGGGTTCCACCTTGAAATATTCTAACGCATTATATGGTTTTGTTTCAGACATTTTTGACCCATAGACTTCGCCTTCTTTGGTATCTCTTAGTATAATAGTTCCAGCACCAATTAAACAATTTTTAGCTATCTTCAGATTGTTTGCTATAGTGGAATTAACACCAATAAAGCAATTTTCACCTATTTCAACGAATCCTGAAACAACAATATGTGAGGCTAAGAAACAGTTATCTTTAATTACAGAATGGTGACCTATGTGATTTCCACTCCAAAGAATTACATTATTTCCAATTTTTACAAACGGCTGAATTACATTATCCTCAAAAATAAAGCAATTTTCACCTATTTCAACATTCCTCCAAACAAACGCATGCGAGCTTACATATGAAGTTAATTTGTATCCTTTTGCTTTCACAGCCTTATATAACCGCGTTCTAACTCGGTTCATTTTTCTGTAAGCAATTGCCACAAAAGCATAATGCTCCTGGGGGTCATAATACGTTTCGATATCTTCAAAAGGTACTACTGGGAGGCCAAAAAGTTTTTCACGTCTTAAGTAGGCCTTTTCAACACTGAATCCGACAACTTCAAACTCAGAATCATAAGTAAAATATTCGTATGCGATTTCTGCTAAAGCACTATCACCTACGAGCACTAATTTTTTGCTTTTTTTCATTGACACTTTAATTCACCCTCAATTCATAAGACAGAATTTTGTAAAGAATTATAGTGTAATAAAG
>WAPZ01000392.1 GCA_015520535.1 Candidatus Heimdallarchaeota archaeon | reverse complement strand
GTATCTATACAGTAAATTTTTCTTGGAGCCTTTTCTTGTTTTTTAAGAGAGTAGTCGAACATTTTTACCAGAAACATCAAGAAAACCTCTTGAAAATACATAGAAAATTTTTAAAAAATATACTCGACAATTTTTAAAGATTTTGTCCAGTAAATTGGTCACGTCCAGATAAGAGCGGAACTCACAGGGGAAAAGAATTAAGCATGAGCATGCCTTTCCGCGTGGTGTTCAGCGCGGTCGAGAGATCCGCTCCATTATCTCGGCTTCTCGCGAGTGTTGTTATAGAGGCAGAATCAAATTATCCTAAAGAAAATTTAAAAATAAAAATAAAAAACGGTTTTATCTTGCAAGAACGATTTCTATTGTTGAGACGTTTACTTTTTCTCCCTGTTGATTTGTCATTTCTTCTGTTCCTATTTTTACGTCTTTAACTTTTGCATCGTTGAAGAACTTGTTTCTTACGATTTCTGCTACATCTACGGCTCTACTTATGCTTTTTCCTCTAGCACGCAAAACAACTTCTTTTTTACCATCGTTGAACTGCGTTATGCACGCGAGCACATATGCCATGGGCGCTTTTTTACCAACGAAGATTACGTTGTCACCGCTCGCTTCTGCCATTCACGCTCACCTCTTTTGTTTTTTGTTGCAGGTTGGTGTAGGGTATGTGAGGATTATAAAAGCGAAGTTAATTTGTTATTCAGATGAACTTTGGGTTGTCTTGGTAGTATACGCTCCGGGACAGCCGCAGACTTGTCTGATCTCAGGTTCGTCTCCAGATTTACCTTTCCATTCTTTATATTTATTTTTTAATTCGTCGGGAAGATTTCCTTCACACCCCACTGCAGTCCACTTCTGGCATTCTGCCATTAAAGCGGCATACCTCGTCTGCTGCGTTGATTGTGGTCCGAAGCCGGACATGAAAAACGCTACCATAGCGAGCAAAATAATTATCGCTATCGCCACTACTACCAAAGTGTTCATCGGAAGTTCTACTCCCTTTCTCATTTTAACACCTCTCTAAAAATTCAGTGATTTGAGGTATTTAAAACTAACGGAAAATAAAAAGAAACAATCCGTATAAGTAAATTATTACGGCGCGATTAAACGGTTATCCTCATTAAGTAATAAATTTAAATAATTTTCGCCGGAATAATTCATATTATGGGTATTAACGTAAAGGCCTTGGGTATTGCTGCTTTAGTTGCCGCTGGAGGCGCGGCCGCATACTTTTTAGGCTCCTCTCCGAATAAAGAACCGGGTAAAGGGATTTCACCTCAGGATATTTCTTCCGCTGTTCCTCAGCAGGATAATACACTTCTTCCTACGGGTGAAGAATTACCAAAGGAACTGATAAAATTTATTCAGGAACAAAGGGAAAATGATCCGTTGCTTAAATACGGATATCGAGATATAATAAAGCCGATAACCGAACAATGTATGAAAGAAGAAAAGGAAGACTTAGAATTAGATGTAAAACTTGGCTTAATAAAAAGTTATAATAAAAGAGATCTAATAGAAAACACTGAAATATGTGTAGAAGAAAGAATCAAAAAACTTAGATTCTTACTTGACCCCACCAAACCGCCTACGAACTATACCGGCTCCTTAGAAGACTTCAAACTTCCTGAGGATTACAAACAAATACGTAAACAAATTATCGGGGAATGGAAAAAGGCTGAAAATGATTTATACAAGTGCGTTAAAAAAGTGGTTGGGGAGGAGAAAGTTCTTGCTGTAATATGGTTAAAAAACATTCCACCCGAAGTAGGCGGCTTTAATCCTGAGATGGAAGATGCTGTATATTTTTATGAATTTGGCGAACCACTTCCCGGGCAAAAGTTACCATTAAGCTTGGATAAAATATTAGAGGAAAATAAATGTGTAAACGAATACCAGAGATTAGAAAATCTTACAAAAAAATATGGCTGTCCCAATGGAGATTACTTCTCGGAATATTGTCTCCAACGCGTTGTTTATGAGGCAAGAAAAATTATCTCTGAGAATCCGGAAGAATGGAGAAATATGGTACCTGAATAAAATTACGAATTAAAACTTTAAAACTAAATAATATCTATCCTATATCCTCCAAATTAAACTCCATCCAATACCCGCCTTTCGGCCAGTAGATGCTTTCTTCCTGGTATGCCTGCAGGAAACCCGCTCCTGCGAAGCATACAGCACCGGGAACACCGCCGAAAAGCGTAAGCAGTCCACATACAGGCACGGAAGCAAGTCCCTCAAAATCGGTTTTCTTCTCCTTTACCTTGGTTCCGACTCCGGCAGCGCAGTAGTTATGTCCTGCTGCCAGTGCTTGATATTTCAACCCGTAGGCTCTTTCAAGAGAAACGAAAAGGCATCTCTCACATGCTCCGTTTTTCGCGTCGGAAAGCGTGCACTCCTTGGCATAATTATCGCAGTCTGCAATCCATAATCTTGCTTTCGCGAAGCAAGGAGAGGCGAGGTAGAAATCGCGGAACGTTTCAATATTTCCAAATACGCTTCCGCTAAGTCCCTTTAACTTCACCTCCTTTTCACCGAGATAATCCTGGCCTTTTTCTTTCATCTCCCTCAACTTCTCCCAGGGAAATAGAACCAAATAAACTCCTTTAATATGCGCATCTTCCATGGTTTTTATAAACTCGTCACGCTTAATCGATTTGGGCACTGAGTTATACGCTTTAAAGCAAACAGTAGTGCCGCTGATATATAGGTTATCCCTTATTTGGACTTGAACAGGTCCCTGTATAGCGATAGGTTTATTTTTATGGAGCAGTTATGAGTAGTATATTAATGTAGCACCTTTCCTCGGGGAGATGTGGAAATGGAGCCTGAGGACGGCTCAAATAATGCTGGACATTTGCATTCCGAATCCCGGAGGAAAAAGCTGTCGAGAAAAGCCGCCTTTATTGTGCTGGCTTTAGCCTTCGGACTCGGTGCCATCGCAGCAGCAGGTCTTGCTCATCAATCGAATGATGGAATAAAAAACTACATCGAGAAAGTGGAAACCGCGAAGGTGGAGGTTGACCACGCGCTCACCAATGCTTACGAGTATGTTTTCGAACACGAAAAATACAAACTCAAAAGAATGGATAGCGACGGCGATGGTGTTTCCGACTGGGATGAGATTCAGAAGGGAACAAATCCTTATTTAACACCTGAGGAAGAAGAGTTAAAAAGACAAAAGAAATTGAAACTAAAGTTGAAAGAAGAATTCTACAATATGGCAGTAAAAAAAGTAGGAAAAGAGGATGCCAAATTGTTGATAAGAAGTTCATTAGTGTATGATGAGATTCCAGAAATAGATGTTCCGAATACATATATAGATTTAGAGAGAATAGGATCTGTTAAAAACGTCTCGGAAGCACGTAAGAAAATGAAAGATTTTATTGATAAAAATGTATATGAATACTACCACGGTCTTGATATAGGCGATGAAGATAAGGATATAACTATACTCGTGACTAATGAGGTAATTAAAAATGTTGAAAACGGAACATATGTTGATCCGTTTGAGACAGTAAAAAGTTCGCTTGAATTTCTAAATAAAACATGCCCGGAAGAATATAAAGATGTAATAAAATACGTTAGACTTATAGAAATTAGATATATTTGGGAAGATGAAAAAGCACTTGGTCTAGGAGGATACCCACCTGAGATTATATTACACAGCGGATTATTAACGAAAGACCCATCTGGGGTGTATAAACCTAAGTTTGCGGTTGCAACTACGATTTTACACGAAGCCGAACATAATAGAATTGGTGCAACCGGTCTCAGATCTAAATTTAAATCAATAGATGAAGAACACGAATATATGAAAAAATTAAATTCTAAATGTATTAACTCAATGAATGAAGAAATAATAAAAAGAAGATACAGTGAAAAACTGCAAGAAAAAAATTAAATCCCATCCGGATAATTGCATCCATTACAACGAAATATTTTGCTTGTAGTCTTTATCTTTTAGAATAAGCAAGGGTTTTATAAAATTAATATCGAAGACACCTCTTTCGAATGTGTTATCTGCCAAACATTTCGCTTGTGCGGTATTAGGCACGAGCCTTTGATGAAGCTGAGTCAGGATGATGTAGAGAAGATCGTGGTGCGGGTGGTTGACTATGGTCTCAATACGGGGTTTGTGGCGAGGCAGTTTGGAGTTACCCGGC
>WAPZ01000391.1 GCA_015520535.1 Candidatus Heimdallarchaeota archaeon | reverse complement strand
GGAGTATAACGCTTCAACGCCACGCTAATGGGAAATATTTAAAAGTGATAATAAGAATATTTTTTTTAGACACAATTATAAATGGGGGATATGAACATATGCTTAAAAAACCGATTCACGAAGTTAGGCCGCTTAAACAAGTTGTTGAAATCTTTTTCGGGGCAAAAAAACTCAAATTAATTGATGGGAAAAAACTAAAATCCATCTTAAAAGTCAACCAGAAACTTTTCGAGCATTATTTAGTTGACGAAAATATTGACTATTTTGATTTCCAACCACCGGTCACCATTCCAACAATGGGAATTATGATAAAGGATTGGAAGCGCTCGTGTGGCGTCAATGTCATCATTCAAGCTGAAGAACTCTTGAGAAAAAGCCCAATACCATTAAAAGGTGTTATTATTATCAGTAACCAATTTAGTAGTGCAGCAGAAAACCTAGCAAAAAGAATCAACATACGTTTGCTGACGCGTGGATATATCGGCTCTTATTATAATGAACATCCCGAACTACGGAAACTACTTCAAGAAGCAAGTCCGATAGAATCTGCAGCAGAAGAATGGTATACTGACGCCGCTTTACAGCATTACTCCATGCTATAAAGAGATTAAAAAGGCTAAGTGTTTTTTCCCTTTTTTATTTTAAACCAGTTGAACCAAAGCCTCCTTTTCTGTCTATTTCACTATCTAACTCGTCCTCTCTAATCTCTTTAAAAATAATATCTAAATTTCGTTGCACCAAAATTTGTGCAATTCGATCATACTTGTGTATCTCAAACGGTTTGTCGCTAAAATTAGCTAATATAATATGTATTTCCTCACGGTATCCACTATCAATTGTACCTGGACTATTTAAGCAAAAAATCCCGTACTTTGCTGCTAAGCCCGACCTTGATCTCACATCAATTCGATACCCAATTGGGATCTCCACTTTGATACCCGTTGGAATCATTTTAAAAGATTTAGGTTCCAAAACGGTATCTACACGTGAACATATATCATATGCCGCATCTTCTTTATGCATTTTCTTTGGCAAGGGAATGTTGGGATCGAGCCGCACTATTTTTATCTCAACGGCGTCCATTTTTTTAAACCACCCAAATTCTTAGTGTTTATCCTTTAAATCATTGAGAAACGATAAATTTTTTGTATGGAAAAATTTTGCGTGATTTGTCAGACGAAACGAAATATGGTGAGAGTTTTGGGAATTTCATTAATAGAAATTTTTATTTCATTATTTGGTGCAGCAATTTCGGCATTAATATCATTCAAAACAATTCCTTGGATAATGAATGCCTCGTTAAGAAGAGGCATTGTAACTGTTGATCATCACAAGCCAGAAAAACCAAAAATTGCCGAACCTGGTGGATTAGGATTTTTAATTGCTTTTATATTCGGTACGCTTTCTGTAACTTTTATCTTTACGCTAATGTCACCCGACCTTACACCGCCAGTCGAACTTTTAGCTGGCCTTCTGAGTGTTGTGATTGCAGGGCTAATCGGCTTTTTAGACGATATTTTCCGAATAAAATGGAGACACAAAGTTCTTTTAGGGTTTTTACCCGCTTTTCCATTAATGGCTGTTCAAGCTGGCTTTAGTAAATTAGACATTCCGCTTATAGGACCCGTAGATTTTGCAGTTTCTATTACTATAGCAAATACTCTTATACATCTTAATCTTTATAGTCTTATAATAATCCCACTGGCAGTTAATTTTGCATTTAACTCTTTCAACATGTTTGCGGGATTTAATGGGCTTGAAGTAGGTAATGGACTTATTTCGGCAATTTTCATTTTAATTACACTGTTTATAACTGGAAGTGTCTATCCTATGGTATGGACAATAGCCTTAATCGGAAGCCTTCTGGTACTTTTATACTATAATTGGTATCCCGCAAAAACGTTAATCGGAGATACAGGAACGTTATCTATTGGCACTGCCCTTATTGTAGCAATCATTTTAGGCAATATCGATCGTCTTGCAATTGGAGTATTTTTCCTTCATTTTATAAATTTTGTCTTATTTTTTGTCTATATCATTACCAAACAAACAAAAAAACTCGCTGATATTGATGAAAACGGATATTTACGACCGCCATGCCCATGGGCTGTATATTGGATACTTCCATATTTTAAAAAGAATATAACTGAAAAGAAAAATGTTATGTTCTTATTAACACTCCATTTTATTATAGTATTAATAATATTTCTCTTAAATCTACCAAGCTTCCTCTAAACTCCCAATTTATTATATTTTTTAAACTAAAGAGGTGAAATTAATGACATATTTATCCCCAAAAGCACAGTATGATGAAGAAAAAACGATCATCTTGCAAAATGCTATCATATTGGGAAATACGAAAATTAAACGCGGAACAATTATTGATCCATACGTTATTATAGGATATCCGATAAGGAAATCTGTATATAAGTTACGTGAAAATCTTGCTAATTCAGAGAATAATATCATCTTAGAAGACTATGACGATGTGTCAAACGGCGCCACAATCGGTGAAAATTGCATTATAAGGGCTTATACAATAGTTTATGAAAACTCAATTTTGGGTGATAATGTCGAAACCGGAACACACGTTCTTATCCGAGAAAACTGTACGGTTGGGGACAAAACAATCATTGGAAGTAATTCTGTCCTAGATAGCCAAGTCACCATTGGAAATCACGTTTCAATACAATCAAACACCTTTCTCCCACCAAAAACCATAATCGAAGATCATGTATTTCTAGGACCAAATGTATTGGTCTCTAATGACAAATATCCGCCCAGCAAACGACTACTCGGCGTCACCATTAAAAAGAATGCTGCCATCGGAATGGGTGCAATTTTAATTTCCGGCGTCACTGTCGGAGAAAATTCGATTGTGGCCAGTGGTGCTGTCGTCACAAAAGACGTACCACCAAACACGGTTGTTCTAGGTGTTCCCGCAAAACCCATTATGACTACAGATGAATTCAAAGAAAAACAAAAAATGTACGAAGAGGAAAAAAATAAATGAGAATACATGAATTCCAGGAATTAATGAAATCATTATATGGGCAAAAAGACCATGAACGTGGAATTGAAAGAACTTTTCTGTGGTTCTTCGAAGAATGCGGAGAACTAGTTCGTGCATATCGCCAAAACTCGAATCTTGAAGAGGAATTTGCCGACGTACTCGCATGGCTCTGCTCTTTAGCCAATCTATTAGATATAGATCTCGAAACCGCCGCATTAAAGAAGTACAATCACGTCTGCCCGAAATGCCATCAAAACCCTTGTATTTGCGAAGAAAAATTTCAACCTCGTAAGAAAATAGAAATTTAAAGAACCGCAACAACCAAAATAATAATCATAACAGCGAATAAAAGAGTTGCTAAGCGCCTAGTCGTTTCCAAATTCTTATACGGATTTCGTATTAACAAAAAAATAATGTACAAGCCCAAGATAGCAACTAAAATAAGGAAACCAAATAATATAATATCGGAATGAAGATATAGCAGGAAAATTAGTGCAAGGAACCATGCAAATATATAACCACCACTTATCAAATATACCGTCCAGTTAATTCCAAGCACAAATGGTATTGTTCTTATCTCAAATGCACGATCTCCTTCGATATCCAAAATATCCTTATGAATTTCAAAAATAAAAGCCACTAAAATAATCAAAAACTGAATATACCAAAATTCAAAAGAAATGGGCAATGTTTTAAGCACAGCAAATGCACCAGCAATTGTCGTCATTGATAAGCTCACGGACACTACTATATTTTTAGCAAAAAGATAAGATTTCAAATATTTTGAATATAATATAGCTAAGCATATGGCAAAAAGCGCAGTCAATGTCACAAGAAAACCCAAATAAAGCGATAGAAGGATTCCAATCAATGCCTCAGAAATGGAGACAGCTAACGCAATTGATGGTGGTACCATGCCTCTAGGAAGCGGTCGCCATGGTTTCGAAATACTATCTACTTCGTGGTCGTAATAATCATTCAATGTATCCATGCCAGCTAAAAGCAGAAAGCCCATTAGAAAACCAATGGTTAAATAGGACATCGATGGAATGGTTTTAGAGCCTATTATCATACCTAAAATAACCGCCAACCCTATAACAAAACCATCGAATGGTCGTGCCATAATAATAATGCCATAAAGTGATGTCGCACTATTTTTCACTTTTTTAGCATAATTTGCAATTGACACGGAATTCTATTCTCCTATAGGCATTATGTGAGTATTTTTGCGCCATTACTGGTCACTATAATGGTATCTTCGGATTGACTTACCATTTTTCGATTATGATCGATAAGGGGATGATATTGATTGCCACCTTCTATAAGTACGGTTTTTGTGACCTTTTTATAACCATTACTCCCCAATTTTAGATTTTGTGCCGCCATTCTTGCCGAAAAAGGTAACGTTCTATAGATAGCATAGAGACGCTTTCCAAGAGAGGTTTTAAAGGTTATTTTCTTTTGAAAAGAAAATATTTGCGGCTTTTGATAATCTTGAACAGCTCCGGTCTTTCCCATGGTTGCGAAAGGCTCTAACGCTATTACCCAACCCTTCTGTATTTTTTTCCTTAAATGTAAATGCCATAACGGTTTTGAAACATTTGGAAAACTCACACCAGCGTGTAATATATATGGCTCTATCAAATGACCGGATAAATTCTCTACTGGACGAAAGCCATAAGATTCAATACGGTTTTGAATTGTTTTAGCAACTTCACCGATTTTCACGCCGGGTTTAACAACTTCAATCGCCGCATTCAAGGCATCTTCCGCGGCTCGTCGGAGTTTTTGATACTCGTGTTTTTTTCCCAAAACTTTAGTACGAGCCGTGTCTATAATAAGGCCATCACGTGAAATCCCAATATCAATTTTAACAACGCCCTGGCTTGGTATAACACGACTATCATTGATGGCAGCAGTATCATGTGCTGCAATCTCATTAACGGAAACATTTAACGGGAAGGCGGGAACTATTTTTTCACCACTCTCATATATCAATTTGTGCGCAATATCACAAAGTACACTGATTTTTCTTCCCGGTGTCGTGATTTTAAGGATTTTATTTCTTATTTCTTTTGCTAGTTCACCAAGATGAACCAATGTCTGAAAATCGGTTTTATTCATTCAATTAATCACCAATAATTTCTCATATTAAGCGACTAGGCACCATACTTTTTTGTAACGCCAATGAAACCTTTTAGAAGAGGCATTAAATCTAAACCACGTCTTATGTGAAAGCTACCGCACGAAACGTCAATTTCATTGAATCTTTTTACATGATCTCGACGCAAATTTGGACCCGCCACTAGAATAGGAACTGGATCTACTGAATGTTCATAAAGAACGCATGGTGTTGAATGATCACCCGTAATCATGATAATAACGTTCTCTAAATCTAAAAATGGTGAAATTGCGGCATCAACGCGTTCAAGGAAGTTTTTTTTCTCTAATGCCTTACCATCATGCCCTAAACTATCTGTACCTTTTATATGGAAAAACACAAAGTCTGATGTTTTCAAACTCTCCAAAACCGCATTTACCTTTGACTTAACATCAGTCTTTGCTGTCCCATCACCATTGTGATTTTTATTAATGTTCATCCCCAATACACGGGCGATACCTTCATATAATCCGCCACCACAGACGCACGAAGCATTTAA
Source organism: Candidatus Heimdallarchaeota archaeon (assembly GCA_015520535.1). Taxonomy (GTDB): domain Archaea; phylum Asgardarchaeota; class Heimdallarchaeia; order Hodarchaeales; family S146-22; genus S146-22. The sequence continues at coordinate 5,052 of WAPZ01000391.1, read as the reverse complement.
ACTATGTTTTTCCTTAAATGTAGGAATACTAACCATCTTACCTGCACCACGAAGCAGAATAGTATTTACTATGGGCAATCCTGCCGACTTTCTTTCTGAATTTATTTTAAGGTGTGGGAGCTCGTTTTTCAGCTTGGCTAACAACAAATTAAGTACATCAGCTGTTTTTTTCGCATCTGGTGAAAGTGGCTTGATTTGTTTCTCTGGAACGCCAGTTTTTTTAGGATCATTGGCAGTAACTTTATGGGATAAATTTTCACCACGTAGCACTAACGCACCGCGATGTTCTATTCCTAATTTAAAGATAATTTCTACACCTGGAATCTCGATAGAATTTACTAACTCCTCAATTTCACTTCTATCACCCGTTATACGTCCAGCACGCCGATCTACAACAATCCCATCCGGTGAAATCGTCGCTAAATTCGCACGAAAAGCTACATCTCCTGCTTGAACATCAATCCCAACACCAGCTGCTTCAAATGGCCCTCTACCACTGTAATATTTTTCCGGATCATATCCAAACAAACTAAGATGTGAAGTATCACTTCCTGGAGTGATTCCCGGCTTTATCGTATACATTAAACCCGTCATTCCCCTCTGTGCCAAGTGATCCATATTAGGTGTATGTGCGGCTTCTAATGGCGTTTTACCATCAAGCTTAGGATGCGGACGATCTCCTAATCCATCCATAACCATAAAAAGAATTTTGGGCGCTTCCGAATTGTTCATCCCATATGCCTCCTTTATCTCTGATTTCACTTTTTTTCTTAAAAAAATAAAAGTAATTCTCCATCGCAAATTCTACAATATTTTTTAATGAAAAATCAAATGAGAAAATGAGGTGATTTTTTGTATCGAAAACAAATGATTGGTGTCATTGGTGATTCCTCCATAGATAATGACCAAGAACGAAAAATTGCATACGAAGTGGGATATTTAATTGCAAAAAATAATTTCGTATTAGTTTGCGGTGGACGAGCTGGTGTAATGGAAGAAGCATGCCGTGGTGCATTAGATGCGGGTGGACTGACAGTAGCAATTTTACCTAGTTCCACTAAAGAAGAAGCCAATCCCTACTGCAATATTGTAATCCCAACAGGTCTCGGGTGGACAAGAAATTCTTTAGTTGCATTATCGTCAGACATTCTTATCTGTATTGGAGGAAAATCGGGAACACTTTCTGAAATTGCATTTGGTTGGATGTATAACAAGCCGATTATAGCATTTTCAAAAGAAAGTGGGATTAATGGCTGGTCTGCGAAAGTGGCTGGAAAAAAGATTGATGATCGCCGAAATGATTCCATTTATTCTGTAAAAACGGCAGAAGAAGCTATTAATATCGCAAAGAAATTCATTAATCAAAAAACAATCTAGTCTGCTTTTATATTACGTTCACCTAAAAATCCGGCAATTTTTTCGGTTTCAATCCTAATTCCCGTAAAAACAAAGTATTCTGATGAAGTATCACTGTTTAGAAGGACAATTGGCAGATCAAAAGAATTATTTCCAATAACGTGTATGTTTTCGAATTTTTTTTCCAATTTTGAAACCACGTTCAACCACTTTTCAGTCGAACTAACATCAAAAATATATTCCTTTGATATTTTTATCCCATAAATAATTTGTATATCCTTCAAAAGAATATTTAATGCCAAATTTGGATCTATTTCCGTTATTGTCGCTGTTCCTATTTCTTTTATTATCGACGACAAATGATTTCTATCCGACACTTTTATACACCATTTATATTATGATTTTGTCATCATTCCGTTAGGTTACATAAAGACGCCAAAATTAAAGAATGTTTCTAAAAGATTGCGGCCGAACATATGAACAAATAAAAAGAGGAGAAAAGAATTATTTTTTAGAGAGAAGCACTGGATTCACGATGAATATTAACACGATAGATTATTCACATAAGACACTTGACGCGATTATTAATGATTCTTTTTTAGCACGCTTCAATTTAGCACATATTATAGTCAGCCTTTATTTATTAACAAAAAAACCAATGGGTCGTTATCGCTTAGCGAAAGAACTAGCACTTACGGAAGGAATCACCCGAACGTTAATTACCAAGCTTCGAAAATTTCATTTAGTTGAACCATGTAAGGAGAAGAAAAAAATACAGCTAACACCAGCCGGAAAAAGAGTGCTTTATGCCCTAGAACATAAAATGCTTCTGATTGATTATCCTCTTTCATTAGGAGACATCACAATTTCAGACGTTGATGTGATTACCATTCTTCGAGAAAATGCCATACAATACCATGTTAATGTCATTAAAGCAAGAGATGCCGCAGTTTTACAAGGAGCAGAAGGATGTACAATCTTAAAATCTGACCTAGAAAGATTTTACTTTCCGGAATCAAATAAAAATGATCCCAATAGCATTTATTATCCAAATTCGGATCTTCTCAAAATACTCAAGAAATATTTTTTTAAGTGGGGCGATTGGTTGGTTATTGGAAGTGCTAAAACGGAACAATACGCTCGCTTAGGATCTGTTGCCGCTAGTTGGACATTAATAAGTAAAAATGGTGAAAATAATGGGAAATAATATTGAGTATGATGCCATCGTTATAGGTACGGGTGCGGCTGGTATTGCCGCTGCACAATACATTGCAAGAAACGGTTATCGTACACTTATTTTAGATAAAGGCGCCTTTGGTGGAAGGATTGCAATTACTCCATTTTTTTACAATCATTTTGGCTACCCCGATGTAAAGGGAAGTGATTTGGCACAGGCAATAAAAAAACATTTAGAAATATTTAATGTGGAAATTCACGAGCTTGAAGGCGTTGAAAAAATATCACATGCTAATATGACAGTTAAAACAAACGCTGACATGACTTATAAAGCAAAAGCCATCATTTTAGCAACCGGCGTAACACCAAAAAAAATCAATATCCCCGGTGAAACAGAATATGAAGGCAAAGGTGTCTCTGATTGCGCAGTCTGTGATGGTCCTCTCTATAAAGGAAAAGACGTTGCGGTAATTGGATCGGGAGATAACGCCGTATTGGAAGCCTTATATCTTTCAACAGTAGCTTACAAAACCTATTTAATTTCAAAATACGAATCACTAAAATGTGAACCACACTTAATCAAACGAATTGAAAACACCAGAAATCTCACGGTTTTATACTCAAGTGAGGCAATTAGAATCGAAGGAAAGGAATCTGGCGTCTCAAGGCTTTATGTAAAGGATCTTAAAACTAATGAAGAAAAGAAAATACGCGTCAAAGCTGTTTTTATCTCCATTGGCCATACTCCAAATTTAACCCTGGCAAAGCAATTAGGTCTCGAGTTAACTGACGGTGGCTTAGTTAAAGTCAATGAACTTAATGAAACCTCTTTACCCGGAATTTTTGCCGCAGGAGGAATCGTCACTCCACATCACCAACTCCCCATTGCATTTGCCAGTGGAACACTTGCCGGAATCGGCGTGGTAAACTTTTTGAGAAAAATGAGGAAAGAATCATGACCACACAAGAATTTAAAATCACATATAACAAGAAAAACTCCTTATTTTCTGTCAGTTTATTAAGTATCGATGATAACGACTCCACTACGAAAATAATCGGTCATAACATCGTGTTCAAGCCAACATTTTCATTTAATTCACAGATTTTATCTACAATTCCGTCAAATGAAATAAATCAGATGCTAGAAAATATGATGGAGTCCATTGTCAAAAAATTTGATCACAAATTTTTAATTCCAGTAAAAAGCCCAAAAATTGAAATTTCAGATACAGAAATCGCAGAATACGAAGAACCACAAAAAATTGAAATTGCAGCACCCAATTTTTTTGCCAGCATTCCAACATCTGATATTCTTCTCCTACCCAGCGAAACCGCGCAAGAAAATGACATACTCGCGTCACTTGAAGCGCTCTTACTTGACATCCTTCAGGCTGAATATCCTAACCTATTAAAATTTTTGAAAACCATACACCTAGAAATTGAATTTCAAGGTGGAATTAAATGGGAACGCATTTCATATAATCAAACAAGTTCAAATTAATGAATTTACATTGTTCCAACTTCTTAGATTGCTGGTAATTTCGGTTGACGGTTGAATATTATAAAATTTGATGCCACTGTATTCTATTGCGGCCATTTCGAGAAATTGCTTGGCTATGGAAAGTTTTTTCAATTTAAAAGCAATATAATCTTTTGTATTTTTATATGGGGTAAAGGATGCCCGCCCAATCTTTCCATTGAGGTCAAAACCCATTATCTTAATTGTACTGAAACCTAAACTTAAAGCCATCCAAACTGAACGATCACCATCCGTAAAACCGGCAAAATTTGATAAGTATGGTTTAACCACTTCTGTTTGTACTGACGGAATAAACCGCAATGATTCTGTCTGTTCCGAAAACCATTCCTCAAATTTTTCCACATTATCACCATGAGCATGAATCACAAAAGGTATATGTTTTGATGTAACTTCTTGTAAAACCTCCCAGTCACCATCTAAATCTGTTAAAACTAAATTCGGTAAGTATCCATACTCCCGTAATATTGTGGTCGCACTATCCGCACTAATTACAAAATGTTTGGAAATAAATGAAGTGATGTCACCGTTAAACAAATTTATAACTCTTTCAAGCGAATCACCCGCACCACAAACTAAAACTGCATTTGATATATTTCTTGAAACCGAAAATATTGTTTTGTTCACTATTGTATGTATACTTTTACCATAATTTTCTTCCAACAATGTAATAAACCGCTTTGTAGCATTTACATCAGCTACTTTTGAAAAACCAAGAAATTTATACACAACACGCATATGATATTTCCAGAAGGGGTTTTCGATCACCGCGTCCACCATTTTTCTAATCAATTAGATTTTTAACTATGTTTTTCCAATGGATAATTGAAAGAAGATGCACTTAAATCTTGCTGCGGTAATAATATATGATGAAAGAAGATATTTCCACTTTTGTAAATCATTTGAATGAAAAATTACGACAAAATGGCGTTGTGTGCTTAGTCGAAGGAAAACACGACAAAGAAGCACTAGAGCACATTGGT
>WAPZ01000390.1 GCA_015520535.1 Candidatus Heimdallarchaeota archaeon | reverse complement strand
GTTTGACATCTACAGAGATAAATGAAGAATGCATTGGCATTGGATTTTTAGGGTTGACTAATAGATTTAGATGAGAAGTCTAATATTGAATGGGTAAAAATTTGATGTAAAATGACAAAATTAACTTCTAAAACAATACGTGTTGAAGATATTGATCGGTTAGTCAAACAACTGAAAAATGATCCTGCACTGGAAATCGACTCAGTAACAAATCAATATGAATTATTTCGTGGTCGGATTGAGGGCAAAGTAATTATTATTTATAAATCTGGAAAGGTCAGTTATCATCCTAGTCCCGTAATAGAAAAAATACTGGCAGACTATGAAGACGTTAAGATCGTACGGAAAAAAGAGACGACTCGTTTAGCTGAAGATGTATTGAATGTTAAGCTTGCAGAACCACAGAAAAATGCATTGATTGAACTTTTATCGAATGAATCGGATATCCAGCGGACGGGAAGTAAGAATCAGCACGTTCAAGCACGATTTAAAAAAGATAAGCACGTAATAGAGATATATACAACTGGGAGTGTTTATTCACCAAATGGAAAATCGGTTTTTGTGAGTTATGTGAAAGATGCGATCCTTCAGAAGCCAACACATCCCGATTTTGATCTTATAATTGGGCAAGATGAGGCTGGGAAAGGAGAAATATTTGGTCCAATGGTTGTTGCGAGTGTAGCCCTCAATAATGAACAAATAGTAGATTTACAACTAGAAGGGGTTCGCGATAGTAAGAAATTGAATGAAAGTCAAATTAGCGATTTGAGCACCCTTATTAAGGAAAAGTCATTGGGAAAGAGAGCTGTGACAATTGGAGCTGAACGATTTAATGAGCTCTATTCGCAGATGAAAGATGAAAATAAAAATTTAAATGATTTATTAGCGTGGGGGCATTCAAAGGCACTTGAAGAAGTTTTAAAACAGTTAAACGAACATTTTGACCTCCCAAGTAAGAAAATTTTAGTTATTATTGATGAATTTAATAGAATTAAGACAGACGAGCGAATTAGAGGCTTACTTAGGAAATACAGTAACATAGAAGTGCTTCAGCGCCACCAAGCAGAGGATCTTTCGATTTCGGTTGCGGCAGCCTCAATTTTAGCTCGTCATGTAAGAAATGTTAAAATGGCGAAACTAGAAAAAGAAATTGGCATTCCACTAAAACTTGAAAATCTTCTTAAAATTAGCCTTCATGATTTAAGAGATAAAGTCATTAAACGACAATTTGCCAGAACATACTTAAACCGGGGTCAAGTGATCAATCGAAATATAATAGAGGGTGTTCAAGCGGAAAAACATATTGAAAAGATAAGAAAACAAATGGAAAGTCACAAGCTAGATTTTAAGAAGGAATTTCCTAGGCAAACGCACGATATTGTGAAATTAATTTCTGCATTTGCAAATCATGAAGGTGGGGATATTTATTTTGGAATTGAAGATAAAACAAAAGAAATAGTCGGTGTGGAGAATGTGCAAAAATTAGAAGAACGAATTTCTGGAGTTAGGAAACTGTGTGATCCCCCACCACTCTTAGAATTTTTTATTTATCACCTTCCTGATGGAAAAACAATTCTTAAAGTCCATATAGAAAAATCAGAAGAACTGGTGGGTTATGACGGTGCATTTTATTACCGTGATAAAAATTCAAGTGTTACAAGAAAGTTAAAGCGTAGAGAACTTGAAGAACTGTTTAAAAGAACTTAAATTCTGTCATTCCTTCATTTAGAGGGGAAAAAAGGGCTAAGTCTTAGATTATAAATCTCTATTCGCATCAACATCCTCATCCTCAGGTTTCCATGTAATGTATGGAATAAGGTAATTATTTAGTGCCATCGTTACCAATTTTTCTCCGGAAATGAGGTATACTGGTGGATCGCCTATTTTTGCTTGGATTTCAGCTTGTCGTGTGAAATCACTGGAAGTCACAAAAAAATATAGGGAGTATGTATCACCTATTTTATTGATTTTAAGAGCGTTTTGAAAGTTTTCAATTTCTTTTTTGCCGACTTTCTTATTGTAACGTTTTACTTGAACGAATGCCGGGACATTGATGGTGGTGGTTAATGGGTAGTCGCCTCTGATATCAATCCCGTCATCTGCCGGACCACCAACATGTTCTATATTTTCCCATCCTTCATTTTCTAACAACGCAAATACATATTTTTCAAATTCAAGTGGTGATAATTTTTTGAAACTTTCAAGAATGGCAGAAAAATACGAATCGTATGACTTCTCTAACTTTCCAAAATAGTTATATTTTCCATGAGTGAATAAAGATTCAGCTTCATGATCTAAAAGACGTTGTGACTGGGAAAAGGCTTGTTGTGGACGTTTTACATAATCAACAAGGCCTTTAGGTAACTCGTCTTCCTTAAAGATTTTCCATTTAACAGAACGGACAATCGTAAAATAGTCGTCTATAGATTCTTTTTTGTTCGCAACTCGTGGTTTAGAAATGATCTTTCCTAATAGAACGCAACGTTGCTCGACATCATTCAAGGTAATCCAGACGGGTGCGCAGAAAACATAATCATTTAGCTTAGCATCCCTGACAAAGCGTAAAACGTATCCGACGTCATAAGAATATTCAGATAGATCTCTTATGTAGGTTTCAGCATCAATTTTATCATCTTTTTGCATTATTTGTTTTAAATGACTCTTTAACTGGTGAGAACTTATATTACCCCATGAAGCAATTCCAACGATGCCCAGCTTTAGGCAATCTTCAGCATATTCATTTCCAGTTCCAAGTTTAATAATCCATACTGCCATGATTTAATTCCACCACTC
>WAPZ01000389.1 GCA_015520535.1 Candidatus Heimdallarchaeota archaeon | reverse complement strand
CTTTATAGGCTACTTTCACCGCACATTTATCCATAACAAATGTTACTATCACTTCTTATTTTTTGTGCCTTATAAAATCAACTACAATTAAAAACTGTATTTTTCTCATGTAAATTAGATTAAAATGAGTAAAGTGAGCTTTAACGAACAACAGCCATTACAACATTTGAGTGTTGTGTCAGATTTAAAGATCTTTGACGTACATGTTCATGTATGGGACGTAAAAAGATTGCCCGTCTATGTAGCGACCGCACAAGAATTTGGTGTGAAAAAAGCCTTAGCAATAACCATGGAACCGCGACTTAAAAATGAAATAGAAGCACAGTTCCCCGGTTTTTTTGAACATGCATATTATTTTTCCAGTCGTGCGTTTGCACATAAAAAAATAGAAAAATTGCTCCGAGATTTTGAAGAGGCACAAAAAAATGAGTATTTCGTCTTTAAAATGTGGTTTGGGCCACGATTTTTAGATTTTGCCCAAGCAGAAGGATCATTTCGAATTAATGATCCTCTTTTTACCCCACTCTTTTCTCTTTTAGAGGAAAACTCATACCCGGTTCTTATCCATATAGCAGACCCAGATATATGGTTTGAGAAGAAGTATCTAAATACTAAGCGCTATGGGACAAAGCTCCAGCATTTAGAAGATTTTTTTTCTCTTTTAGATCGTCACCCAGATTTGACAGTTATTGGATGTCATTTTGGCGGATATCCAGAAAATCTCGCTTACATTGGCGAAAAGTTTGAACAATATTCCAATTATTATGTAGACACGGCGTCAACCCGTTGGATGATTCGTGAACTAGGTTCACAACGGGATATGGCCCAAAAATTCATTCTACAATATAAAGATCGCATTATTTTTGGGTGCGATCTGTCAATATCAGCGGAAGTGACAAAAAGATATTTTGCCACACGTTATTGGGCACAACGTATTTTTTGGGAAACGGAGCTAACCGCAAAACTGCCTTTTAAAGATGAAGATTTTAACGGAAAACTAATCTTTAAAGGACTTAAACTCCCACAACGCGTGTTGACTAGTCTTTATTGGAAAAACATTGAAAGAGTAATTTCAAAGTCTTAATATTTTCATATCTTCTCGTTTGAATCATAATTCATTCATGTATTATCTTGAATTGATTATTCTCACAAAATTTGTTCCTATCAAATAAAGCACAACTACGTCGAAAATCAAAGACCAAAGGTTTATTTAATTGTGAAATATGCAGTAAAATAAATTTTAACGGGGAAGTCTGCCCTTATGCCCGCCCATGATCCCTTTGTTGTTACAACTATCATCAACATCCAACCCTCACAGTTACATGAATTAAAATCAGCTTCCAAGCGAGTATTGGGGCTTCTAACACTGCAATTTATCTGGAAGCACCTTTTACGACCCCAGTTTGGGTGTCAACACTTTTTAGCCGAAGAACACGGCTGCGATGTGCTGCTCACAAACTGCACAAGACCACCATTACGCCCCAACGCATGCATCGAAAGCAAATATGTGGAAAATTTTTGGCTCAGAAGAGGAGTACTCCTTCAAAAAGTCAAAGATGCACGGTATAAGTTACGTCGAGCGCACAATCGCGGATTTAAAAACCGCTTCTTGTTGGTCAGCAGCTTTGCTATTAAAAGACACATTTATGAAAGCAATAAGCTATTTAAAGAGGAACGTCAGTATGTAATCGTGGTGTTACTGATGAAAAGTAAAATAGTAGAAGAAGATCCACCACTTGCCACACAAGAAATCGTGAGCAAGGCCGAAGAACTCACCGAAGAAGAATCCCTAGACCCCATTGCCAACCTCGCCGTCAACATGCTCTACGACAAGTTCAACGAATTTGAAGAAGAACAAAAAGACTTTGAAAAACGCATCGAAGAACGCCAAGAACGCATCGAAGAACGCCAAGAACGCATCGAAAAAAAACTACAAATGCTCCAACAAGACCAAAAGTTGCTTCGTAAAGGACAAAAGAAACTTGTCGAAGAAGTTGTTGAACTAAAGAATCTTGTTATAGAGGTTCTAAAGCGCCTCGACAAAGAATAAAGATTCACGAGCTTTATTTACAGAACAAGATCATACGTTTGGGTTCATCTTTAAAGTAACTCTACTATGTTCTCCCATTCCAAAAATAGGTTATTTGTAATTCAACGCTGTTACATGAGGTTATTCGTATATTCAGCCTGACAATGAATATCATTTCCACTGATTGCTTATATTTCCCTTAAAATCACGTAACTAATATGGTATTTTAATACACAGATAGTTGAACACACAAGTAACAATGTAATAGATTGGCACAATATGAGGTTTTATATCTTAATTAAATTTCCGCTTTTTTGTTAAAATGGTAGGAAGATGGTTCCAATATTTAGCATTTTTACTTCGTTTATCGAACCTTTTTTCTCTAAATTACTTACAACTCGTGATAGTTGCTCGTGAACAACTCCATGTTGTTATTAATTCTTTAAACACTGTCTATCCTTTTGTTACAGAGAAAAGGTCTTGAATGTTGAGATGTAGTTAAACGTATCATTCCTAACAGAAAGAGTTAATTGGGAAAAAATCTTTTAAAGGACATTAAAAACTTTGATATTAGAGGAAACGTCATGAAAATGCCGCAATATGAAAATAATTTATTTGTTGCAGAATTAGTAGCTTTTTTGCGGGATGTAAAATATGAAGTCGGTAAGATTGTAAAAGTCGTCCCTTCTACCATTGTAATTCCATTTTCAGTGCATACAACAGAATTTATTGCGTTAATCGGAAATTTACATGAAGATAATCTTCTCATGACACTATCCACATCCTACAAAATTGTAAAAGAAGTTAATATTCCTAATATAATAATATTACATCCCGTAAGTTCACCTGGAAGGAAAAAAGTTGGGTCTTCCTTGTCTTCGCAGCGGCAACATGACCACTCGTTAAAGGACTTGCAATGTAAAATTCTTATACTAAGTGATTTTTGGGTTCAATTAATAGAAGAAGCAGATTTAAAGGCGTTTTTAGCAGAGCTTTCACTTCGTATTACACAAGGAAGAAGTCGTATTGATTGGCAGACAATAGTCAAACTTCTTAACATTTTTGTCAAGTCTTTGTATAAGGTGCTACAGACAGAAAACACAGATACATTGGTATCAGAAGTAGTGACAAAATTAGAGTTATCTTCGGTTACTGATGAGATTAAAAAGAAAAAAGCAATTAGAAGGCAAATTTTGTATCTATCTTCATATTTATTTATTACTCAAATTCTTTTTTATCAGATTTTTCGAACAATCACCCATGTTGACAAGAACATGAAGTCTTTACATCCGCCATTGACTGTTTCATCTAATATACAAGAGATTCAAGCATATTTTTCACGCGTATCACATACTGCGTTCCGTACGATATATCGCATAAAACTGACGGAATTTTTTCCATCAACAACCGCGATTCTTAATCGAGTCAATCAAATTATAGACGCAATTAAATTGCTTCGCGTACACACCTTCACACATGATCTTACTGGAAGACTATTTAACGAATTAATTCCCTTTGACGTACGAAAATTACTAGCTGCCTTTTATACCCATCCAATGGCTGCAGAATTAGTGGCAGCATTAACTATTGATAATGAAAACGACACGGTATTAGATCCCGCGTGTGGTACCGGGACTTTGTTAGTTTCTGCTTATAGAAGAAAAAAACACTTAATCCACAGTAAATATGGTGCCGATTTTTTCGAGTCAAACAAAGATGAAATTCATCATCAATTTGTCGAATATGATCTTACGGGATTTGATATCATGACGTTCGCCACATACTTAGCGACTATAAACTTAGCCATGCAACAGATTAGTGTTTTACCAACAATAATCCGTGTGGCAAATATTGACGCATTGAATTTATTCCCGGTTTTATCGGAAAAATATGCGAAAAAAATCGGTGACGAATGTAGACAATCATCAAAGGAATCTCAACACAGAAATAATCCACCTTTAAAGCCTTTAATTTCCATTAAACCCACATATTCTACAAAAAAAGACACTTTTTTCCTCTATCCCGTCGATGTAATATTAATGAATCCCCCATTTACCGCTAAAGAAAAATTACCAAAAAAGATTCAGACTCAGCTCAACGATTACCAACATTTGACAGAACTTAGTGGAAAAAGTGTGAATTATTGGGGGTATTTTCTTGTACTGGCACATTTTTTGATTAGACCATGTGGTAAAATTGGAGCAATTATTCCATTAAACCTATTTCGCGGCAAAGAAAATAAAAAATTACGTGACTTTCTTCTCACGCATTATCATATCACCTATATTGTCAAACTCGCCAAAGAACATGCATTCAGCGAAGGCGCACAATTCAAAGATATTATTGTAGTTGCTGAAAAAACGAAACCGAAAAAAGAGAGCATTACCACGATCGTTTATATTCAAAAGAAAAAAAATGAACTTTCCTTTGAAAACACCCACGAGTTGGCTCAAGCCATCGTTGAACACCATACACATGCTCCACTGAACACGGTGATTCGTATTAATCTCAATTTAAGTCCCCTTAGTAAAAAGGAAGAGCGTGTATCCGTAGTGGCAGAACTGTTTAATGTTCCCTACTCTGCTTTTAAAAACCATCCACCAATGGAATTTCTATGGGGCGGAAGTCTCGAAAGAGCAGTATTAACGTTAAAGTTTTGGGAGAACCTGAAGAAAAAAGCCCAACAAAGAGAAAGAATACTCATCCAATTCCCAGTCGAACGGTTGCGAGAAGGCTTTCATACGTCACCGGCGGGTATTTCACAGCTGGTTTTCATTACGCGTCCACGTTTTCGCACCAGTACGGGTATTAAAAGTGTTAGTATATCTAAAGATCCTCGAACTACTCGTGCATTCCTCATTTTAACAGAAGAAACACGTGAACATATCAAATTTTCCATAAAGAAAAATCCAAGCTTAGAATTTCTCATCGCAAATAAGGAAACCCATGTATTACCATGTTTACGAACAGCAACTGCGGTTTCGTCGATTGATTTGGGCAATTTTCATGATTATTTGATCATTCACCCCTATAATAAGTGGAATATCGTCTTACAGCTAAGTAAATACAAAAATAAGGAATCACAAAAATTTAACTGGTCAAAAATACAAACCGAAGCTGAAAATAAACGAACTCTTTTATTGGTTCCGAGACGTGTCGGTTTATATTCTGTAAATACCCATTTACTTGCTTTTTATTGCGATAAGCCCATTGTGGCACATGACTCGTTCAAAATTTTTTCTAGCCACTCAAAAACGGAAGCAAAGTACTATAGTTTACTTCTTAATAGTGTTATCACCATATTATTTTATTTCTCGCATTCTCAAGAAAGTACGGGGGAATATAAAGACATAAAAAGCGATGATTGGAAAGAATTCCTCATACCCAACTATTCTTTGCTGACAACTGAAGAAAAAGAGCGAATAGTTGCTTTTTTTGATTCCATACGCGATGTTTCATTTCCCAGCTTGACAGAACAATTTATTCAAAAGAACCCCATACGTGTGGCTCTTGATCGTTTAATCTTGGAACTCTATGGCTTTTCCTCCGAAGAAGTCGACAAATGGCTTTCTATATTATATGACCAGATTATAATCCCTTCATTTAAAGCTAGAATTTGATTCAAGCATCTAATGTGTCAAATAAAAAAATTCACGAACTTATACTGCTTAAACGCTCTGTTGAATTTATATCACGAAAATAAAAGAATCATCAACTGCAAAATAAAGATTTACTAGTTTTTTGAACTCTTGTAAAGGAAAACTTCCTTTTTTCACCCGTTTTTATTTCCTCAAAGAGATTCATTAACTCATGTTTACCCTATTTAAAT
>WAPZ01000388.1 GCA_015520535.1 Candidatus Heimdallarchaeota archaeon | reverse complement strand
CTAAATTATAATTTGATATTGTATTTGTATATTATTATTGTATCCATACGTGATAAATAACATGAAAGCCCTTTTCTTCAAGGAGTTTCTTGCCTTCAACCGCCATTATTACGGGTAAAATTGCACCTTGACTTACCCAAATGATGAGTGGTTTTTTATCTAAATCTTTATATTCATCCAGTACACTGAAAATGGGAGTCAACGTAAGTATTGAGGATCTAGTTCCACTTAGATTAAATTTAACATTAACAGAAAACCCGTGTTCTTTTGTAAAATTTTTCCAATCTGACCTATATAAATCATTGATTATAAAGTCTAAAATTACACGGTTAATCATCGTCAGTGGTGTGTAATTAATAATCATATCAATTTGAACGCTCGATCGTTGTGATTTGGAGATAATTTCTCTGAGCTTTGCTAATAATTCAATGATATCCATTATTCCAGTTTGTTCCGTCATGTTAAGTATTATTATGAGATTTTTGTCGAGATTTTTGACAATCTCTTGTTCTTTGAAATCTAAATTGAACAACCCTTTTCTTCCTAATATTAGCTTTTCTAGAGCCGTCTCAGCCTTAGGATCAATTATGTCGAAAATTTCGCTGAAATCTTGTACTTCAGCCACATATTCCTTACGTGTAATTTTTTCAACTAATGAAAAAATTGCATTCTTTACATCTTCTGAATGTAGCCACAGAATTTTTATTTGATCGAAGATAAATCCATATCTAAATTCTTCTGTCACGTAGGCCTTTAATAAGGGATTTTTTGTGTTATAGATTTTTGTTAGTAAACCTATAAGTGATGTTAGTAAGGACCTCGATAATTCACTACGTTTTTCGTTCGTAAGGCTGAAGTTACACAAAATTGCCCATGCTGATTGAATAATTAGCATGTTTATTAAGAAAGAAAGGCGACTGGGGATAGTTACAAGGGTACTTAATGAGAGTGGATCAACATTAATGGCGTTATTTAAAGGAAAAAGTTCACTCACATGTTTTCTTATTATGTAACTCTTTAATATTTGTGATTCTCTTTCTTGTCTTATGTTTTTCAAGTTTTCTTTATCTATTGCGCCAATGTGTGATGAAAACCATCCTATCGGAATTGCATTGGCGAGTTGAAGAAGATTTGCAGCTTCTGTAATTCGACTCTGTCTTTTATCTTTTTCATCTATTGCCGTCAATAGTGTCTGCGTAAATAAATCTTCGTTAGCTGAATAGGAATAGGCAATGTATAATTCTTTATCAATAGGATAGGAAACTGCACCACCTGTAGCTATTTCGAAAAAAAGTGATTTCTTATTTTTTTCTTGTGAAACTTTGAAAATAAGGTTTAAACATGTATTAAAAGGATTCATACACTCGTTCACCTCTAAAGCGTCGGTATTAATTCAAGTCTGTCTTTCAAATCATAAGGAGTACTTCTGTCGTTTTCCGGGTCGTAATTTCCTCTAAGAATTGTCTTTCTTATGACACAAAATGTTTTCCATTGCTTTTTCCTTGCAATCTCAAATAAGGTTATAGCTGCTATTTTTTTAAATTCAGGTAACATTAAAGCTACCTTTTTTGCATCGTTCAAATTTTTTGTGGCGGCGACAACTTGTGTTTTTAAATCTCCTATATCAATAGATTGTGGATTAGACTTGACAGACTTGACAAAAATATCTTCATATGTTAAATTTTTGGCTAGTGCTCGGTATTCTTTATGTTGTTTTAAATATTTTTTAAAATGATGCCAATTATCACACGTAATATTGGTACATATTCCCCAAACTCGCTTTAAATCCCTAAATTGTTTTAGTGCAAAACCTATGTCATGACACACTCTACTTTCTGTTATCTCGCCAGTTTCATCATTTACACGACAACGCATTGAAGTAGGTATTGGCAAAATTATGTCGGTGATGTCACTATAAAGGTCTGATTGATCAGTTTTTTTCTGGTTTTGGCCAGTAGATTTGATCTGATTTTCTGTTTCTCTTATTTTATTTGCTAGCTTTAATAGTTCACCTTCATCTTCCTTCTGAGTATAATTAAAGAGTTTTTCATACAATTTAGCCTTGTAATAAAGCCATTTAATCGCTAATAAAGATTCGTTATTT
>WAPZ01000387.1 GCA_015520535.1 Candidatus Heimdallarchaeota archaeon | reverse complement strand
ACTGAATATCCATGGAAGCATCAGTTATTGGCATGTGGTTTGAAACAGTACGAAAATACATTAATGACTATCCGGGATATTATTGCGCACCAACGAAATTGCCTCAAAAGTGAACTGTTCCATTTAGAGGAATTTTCCAATCTAATGGTTTTCCCTATTCCGCGATTTTTGAAATCGTTTTATGAGAATGCTAATGATGAGTTTACTATTGAAGAAGAAAAAAAGATTGTTCAGGATTTGCAGTTCATTTTGTCCAGCCATCCGCTTCCATTGGCACTATTTGTGCGGGCCCTACTACTTGGGATTGTACTTTTCTTTTTGTTTAACCCTTTTCTCAACTGGATTTCCCCACTGATTATCAATTTGGAATGGCTGGTTTCTAACGCATTATTATTGGCGGTAATTTCGTTTGGATTTCCTTTTTTAATTGCTATTTGGCGTTATCAAGTAAAAACGTTACGTTGGACCCGAAAGCTGGTAAAAAAATATATTGCTTCCATTTTGCGGCATGCGCAGAGTCGGGTGCGAGAAAAAATAGTGCAAATGCTTGATGATCTGTATTCAGAACTGGATGAGTTCTGCCGGAAATTGCAAGAAGATGCCCAAGTGATTCGCGAACAATGGCAGTTTCAGGCAGTACCCGATTCTCCCATGCGGGCGACCGATTTTCAGATTTCTCTGACTGGAAGCATCGATAATTCGCCCGTTTTGATGGAGCTCCCGCAGTACGAAATCAGCAGGTTTCAGCGCACTTTAGATCGGATTGAGAGGGAAGAACAAGCGGATTTGATGCGAGCTGCTTTGTGTTCCCTCCCTTCAACGGCCTCCCCACAGAATGCTGATTATTTGTGGCAGTACATTTTGCAGAAAAATTTTAATGAAGCCAATCGGATGCTTATTGTCTTTTGCCTTTCTCTTTTTCAGGAAAATAAAGACCTATTCTATTGGCTGAGAAATTCCGCCAACCCGGAATTGGGTGCGAAATTGTTGGCCTGGGCATATCCTTCGGGAGTCCTTCGACATCTAATCAATCTGACGGATCCCCAATATGAATGTCACTCACCACAAGACTACACATTTTCAATGCAGAGACAAAATATTCGTTATTTCCAGATAGATATTCCCAATTATTTATCTATCGCATCCATCCGATACTTAGAAAATCTGGCTTCCTGGTTCTGGGGCTCAAACTTTCAAGAACAAAGCGATATTATTAATCAATTATTTAAGACTCGCTCTTCTACGTTAAAAGCAACTTTGGCCCTTCACAATGATAACCAACGAGCTGCATTGTTCCAGTTGGATAATCAGAAATTTTATGCTCCGGATGATTTAGAGATGGAAGTTATTCAATACCGGGAAAAATTAATGAAAACCATTCTTCAATAAAAAAACGGATTCATATAGGAGTTACAATGAGTATTTTTATTTATACATTTCTAGTTCTTCTGGGATTTCTGTTTTTTCGATTAATGTTGAAAAGATGTTATATCTATTATTATGTCTACGTAGATGATAAAAAAGACAAAATTTTATTAGGTTATTTAAAAAGTGATGGCACTATCATTGATGTACATCAGCCGAGGGGAAGCCGCCGGGTAGGTAAGGTCTATGTGAATAAAGAAGGGCGGGGCATGGTGCGCCTTTATGACCCGGAACTGGAAAGTGAATATCGGGAAGTTGGCTATGTGACCAAGGAAGGACGGGTATATACTGTATTGGGAAGCGGAGAACATAAGGAAGTTGCTCGAGTAGAACAAGATGGTCAATCGTACTGGTGGGAATTTTGGCTCCGACGTCGCGCAGAGGTACCTCTGGAGGATGCGGAGCCACTTGGACATTGTATAGAGACAGGACGTTTAAGACAGGCAAGGCCAAATGAGATAACTCTTCTGGCGAGAGGGGCAGCTGTTCTTTTGTTGTATTTCCAGGAAGCACGCCCCCCAGAAGAAGCTGCTGAACTTCCACCGGTAAAAATCTGGGATACTGCATTTCCAGCCACCGTAATTTATCTTTTCTTGTTTTTTGTTCTTCGAGCGGTTTCTAAAAATTTTTTGCTATTTCCATTTTTAGGCACAGAAGTGTCGCTTCTTTTAACTCTGGTTGGATTTTATTTTTTATTATGGTTTACATTGCATGTTCTCAAGCTGTATTTCCTTTCGGATTCGGATACAGTCATCCAGTATCTGATTTTACCCAATCGATATACCGGAATTACTAAGTGGAACATTGTCCTCATCTTTTTCTCATTCATTGGCTGTATCTATTCATTTATTGGAAAGGGCTATTCATTATTTCCCATGTATTTTTCCATTTTGTTTGGGGTTGGGATTAATCTTTGGGCCATGACCTTCCGATTGTGGCCAGTGGTTACCCCATTTCCTGTAAGACCCGTACCCCCTGAAATTCCCCTGCCAGAAAAAGGGGTTACCCGACAGTATTCCTGGACGTTAGATTCTCCGTTGCGGAACCTGGATTTTCATTTCAAGCTGTACTTTATCCCAGAAGAAATCCAGCAAATCCGTCGGCAAAACCCTTTCTATCAGAACTGGGAAGAATCAACTCGTCACTGGTTAGAAAGTGCCAAGGAAGTTATTTTAAATGGAATGTCAGACGATCGAGTTAAACAGGTTGTACATTATTGTACGCAGCAAATAAACCAATTCGCACTCACGCGCTTTGAACAGCTTCAGATTATTCTCGATTTTGTCCAGGAACCGAACATTAAGTACGTGGTAGACGCAGAAAGCCAGGCCATTGGAAACAAAGGAGAGTATATTCGTTTTCCCGTGGAAACCTTATTTGACAAAGAGGGGGATTGCGATTGCAAATCGGCCCTTGCCGTTGCCTTATTCCGAACCATGGGTTTTCCGGTTTTGGTATTGGTCGGAGACACCCATGCCGCTATCGCTGTAGGAGGCGCACCGGATTTACCTCTGGAAGATATGAATGGAATATTAACCTGGAAAGGCAAACGTTACTATTATTGTGAAACGACCGGGGATCACTGGACAATTGGGGTTGTGCCGGAAAGTTCCCAGGCCATGATGGATAAAGAAGAAACCGATGTGATCGAATTTTTTTAAATGCTCATTTTAAAAGAAATATCCAGAAAAGAATTGCTGATTGCTGCCGCCATCGTTGTCGCTATTCTCTGGTTTACCTCTGTACTTGTTACCTATTTTCAATCCCTGAATGAGCCGCCTGTCATTTTTGCTGAAATCCCGGATGAAACACTGGATTTCTTACGACGGCTTTCCTCCCACGGGGACGACGTCAAAATACGCTATAATCCTGAACCAGACCCTGACGATTGGGAAGATGGAAATAATCCGGGTGAGGAGGCACAATATGGCTTGTTAAAATTGGAAGACCCCTTTTTTATTGTCTATTATTCACCCGAATTATCCCAAGTGCTTGCCCAGAGTTGTTTACAATATGCCAATGAGGCGGTTCTGAAACTGAAGGATCTATTTGGACGGTATTATTACCCGCGGGACGTTAACAACCGGAAATTGGCTTTCTATCTTGTCGGTTCTCAGGAGGAATATTTTCAGATCGGAAGGCTCCTCCATGGGGCAGATATCCCATCCGTCAGCGTGGCGGTTACTATCTTCGAACTTTCCGCCTTTGGATGGTTAACCAAAGGCATCGTTCTCTCTCCAGAAACTTATCGCGAAACCCGGAACTATTTTCGCCAGGTTGTCTGGCATGAAATGGCACATTATGTTTATTTTACATCCCTGGAGGTGGAAAACATTCTCCGTCCTTATCGGTGGATATCGGAAGGGGTAGCAGAATATTTTGCGGATGCGCGGTATCGTACCCTGGAAATTGATCTGCTTAAAGTGGATAGCATACATCTGGTGGAAGACGTCCGGGATTACAACGATGCATATTGGGTAGGTTACACGGTGTTTTTATACATGGAAAATGATTTTACCCGAAATGTTATTAAACAATTTATTCTCCATTCCTATTCGGTCAATCCCATGACGATATTACCCCAATTAACCGGCTTGGATACCAAGCGTTTTGAACAACAGTGGAAGGCTTTTATTATCATGCTTAGCCGAATGTAGTTTTAAAGTTCAATGCTATAAATCATAGTCGGTTTCGTCAAGTTAATTGTGGCTGTTTATTCCTGTGGACCGTTTTCTGATTTCAGTAGAAGCCGCGATGGGCGAAAATATTTTTGGCCCATCATTCTTGCCTACCATTTTTTACCTTTCTTTTCATTTTCAAGGGGTGGTTTATCCTCTGGTAGTTCCATACTTGTTTCTATTTCTTTCTCCACATGTTCCCGGGGGCGACCGTATTGTTTACGGGAGTAATTGCGGACCGCTTGTGCCATCTCCGGATCCCATTTAAAAGGGGGTAATGTCGTATGTAACGTAAAAGGTGGCACTTTTTGACCATTAAACGATGTTTTTATACAGGCCTGCCAGTTTGGTAAGTTTGTCAAATCTTTTTTAGTGAAGTAGGGATAAAATTGTTTTTCGAGATATTCTTCTGCATCCGCAAGGCCTACACGAAAACTGATAAGGGTTCCCACGTTTCCAAAAATCGAATCCGTTATGCGGGGATTCCGGATTTGGGAAACAAATTGATTGGCGAGAGTCAGCGCGACCCCGAATTTTCGTGCCTCGGAAAGAAGCATAATGAAATTTTGCGTGGCAATGGATTGAAATTCATCCACATAAATGTAGAATAGACGCCTTTTTTCCGCTGGAAGATGACTGCGCTGTAAGGCAGCAGATTGTATTTTGGCCATTAATAACAAACCTAAAAATTGAGCATTGGCTTCACTTAATTCCCCTTTCGCTAAATTTATCAAAAGTATTTTTCCTTCGTCCATTATTTGTTGTATATCCAGGCGTGAACGGTGCTGGCCGAAAATCAAACGTAACATGGGATCAAACACAAAATCCTCAAATTTACTACTAATGTATTCACCTATTGATGAGTCATCATAAAGAGAACGATTGGTATAATCCAAATGCACAAGCGTGGTTGTAATCCATCGACGAAGTTTACTATCCGCCCACTCGACGGGTAAAAATTTTTTCCAGTAATTTTTATGCTGAAAAATTTCATAAAACTCTAAAAGCGTACCGGGCTTGCGTGGATTCCCCGTAACCAGTAACAAATTCATTTGCATATGTTGCCAGAAAATAGGTCCACCAAAGCTTTTGGCCTCTTTACCGTATTGATCTTCCAGTAATTTTTCCATAATGGCTTTAAATTCACGAACGACAAAATGACGCTCCTGGGG
>WAPZ01000386.1 GCA_015520535.1 Candidatus Heimdallarchaeota archaeon | reverse complement strand
ATTCCGCATAGCGAAGGAAAGAAAAAGAAAAAAAAGTTATGTTTGTCTTCCAATTTTTAAGACAAGAGCAATTGCAGCTAACGTAAGGACAACGGCTACTATTAAGCCGACACCTGTCAATATGGGATTTTCATTTACATGTGGGAAATCACGAGGACTAGTTTTTGGTGTGTGGACAACATTTAACTCAAGTTGTCCTTGAAGAACATCGCCTGTATTAGCAACAACAAACTGAACCGTGTGTGCACCACCGGATAGTGTCGTCGGAATCACTAATTCTAAGAAGTAAACACCGTTTTCTTCATTAACGTTGAACGTGTAATTCCTATTACCATCGATAAGAGCTTGTATTTTCATGCCAGTCAATATGCGAGTTGTAGCTTCTTGTAAAGTAACGGTGAAATTAACAGTTAACAGTTCACCCGTAGTTACATCTAAGGTTTCCGATGGCAGCCCTTTTATGATTCGCGTTCCTGAAACCGTAAAATTAAATTGGATTGAATTACTATTAAATGGGAGGTAGAAAATCGACTGCGATTCATTCACATAAAAAGCATCATCCCAGCGCATATATATTGAGTATTCGCCGGTACGGAGGTTTGGATCGACTCGATAATACCAGAAGAGATTTCCTTTAATTACATCAAGTTTCATTTCTGTATCATTGCTAATACTATAGGATGAATCTTTATTTAAGTCAACGAACATTGTGATATGAATATCACGTAAGTTTAGAGAAAGATTACTTGTGATTGTTCGGTTGACTTCGATTACTGTTCCATTCTTTAATGTAATATTTGCATGATTGTATATTGTTTCCAAGTTATCTTTATAGTTAATTGGGAGGATTTGAGTGTTACCTTCAATGGCGTCGGCAAACAAATACTTTGTTTTCTGTGGAACATTAGATTTTAAGATTTTTAGTTTGAATTTGACAGTAAAGGTTTTTTCTACAGTGACATTTACAGTAAATTTAGAAGATCCAATCCCAGCTCGTGTATTAGTGGCACTTAGAGTAAACACGATGGTTACATTCACATTGCCATAAATTGTACGATTTGGAATGGCAAAATTCAAGCCAAAATAAGAACTAGAGTTGTATGGTGACGGAAAGCTACCGTGCGCCACATCAGCTGTACTAGATTCTGAATATACTCTCAAGTAGCTAGGAGCTTCGGAATCCGGAGTACCCCAACTAATATTTTCAAACTTACCTTGCCATTCAAAGCGTGCGTAACCGTTTAGTATATTATAATATGAATTATCCAGCGCTTCTAAGGTCGTATTAGCTATAAGGGGGCCAATAAGTGTCACGTTATCTCCTGGTGAAAATACCAGCATGTCGGGACCCGTTTCATTTTCATAAAAGACTTCAAAGTGAGTGGTGTTTTCCATAGACGTGTAATTGCTTATATAAGTATAATTAACATACCCACGTTGCGTGAAACGAACCGTTGGGTTAAAAGTAATATTGTCCACTATTGTTAAACCGATTGGTAGTTTTTCGACATTGAGTTGTGAGCCATTATTAGCAATCCGATATAAGTATAGTTCAAAAATCCAAACACCATAATAGACACGATACGTGGGTAACTGAAGTGTAATATTAAGGCTCACGTTTTCATTAGAATCCATTTGAAAGACATATTTTGACGTTAAGACCTCTGAAGCAAGAGTTTCACTATTATAGACTCGAGTACTATTTACTTCACCGGAATTAAGTATACGAGTGTCGATTCGACCGACTGGTGGTGTAATTCTCACGAACTCAAAGTTATCAAGTAGTACACTAATTGTTGGATCATCTGTTCCGTCGTCGTCTAAATCCGGAAGGACTATTGATAAAAATTTGTCATCCACGGCGGTTATATTCTCAATGTGAATTTTCTGTTCAAAGGACTGCCATGCCAATGTATTGATATTTAACTTGATTTTTTGAACACTAGTTCCGTTGTAATACTGTAATTCGGGCTGATAGGTCGATAAAACCGAAAACGCCAAATAAAAGTTATCGGCGTATCCTTGATAGGTTGCATTTGATGCCGTATCATTAAATCCAATAAAAGTTATTGTCATATTTATAGTATTGTCGGGCATTGTTAAGAGTTGTTCTAAATGGACAAAACCATCGTCATCCACAGGTTTACCGTTACTATTGAATGAGGTACGGTCAATTTTTTGGGCATCTTGTGAACCGTTCTTGTAAAAGTAAGTTATTTCTAAAATCCAATAAGATGAAGCGTTATTTCCAGTAGCATACGCTGATAAAAGAAATTGTCCAGATTTACTGGTGGAAAACACGATATCTTGACTGAAAAATCGTGTACCGTTTGTTCCATTTAAATAGACGCTCTTTAAGCCATCCTGAATTGTTCCATTTTCGGTGGTTACAATTTTGACTGCACTTGCGTTGTAATTCCATCCGTTCAAACCAGTTTCAAAAGACGGATTGGTGAGAAGATTTGGTCTTAAAATTCGGTAATTAAACCTAAGGTAAACATCTAACGTTTGATTTACGCTGAATGGATCAAAATTTAGATTAGTTCGATTGATATAAATTTCGGCATCATCCTGATCACTAGCGTTACCAATTTCTGTCACATTTAAATACCCATTGCTGGCGTCGATGCTATCTACATTAACTGGTGTCCAAACATCATAGGTTGAAGCCGTAAAATCGGAATTATTGATCAATAATATTTTGTCGTTATCGAAGGAAAATGCTGTTTCAGCATTAGGCGATTCTAATTTCCATTCTGCCGTCCCGTTAAATTCTGAACGGGGGCCGTTGATAGAAATTTCAGCCGTATCACCGGGTTTATAAGTTGTACTATTTGCGATAAGCGTTACATTATTATACGTTCTTTTATTTATATTTTTATCTTCATTTTGCTGTTGAATTGCATTTTTAGCTGGAGGTTTTACATTCAAAGCTTGAGGGGAAGTGAAAGAATTTTCAGTGTTGATTCTCCAGCTTTGTATAAGATTTTCACGATTAGCTGACACAATTGCTAAAGGAGTCACTATTAGCAGTAGAACAATTATTGTCCAGACATGTATTGAATGTTTCATGCTTTTCACCGCTTACATTTGAACTTATACGGTATTTGGTTCTTTATTAGTAGTAAGATTACTCAATCTACCAAAAAAACAACCTAATTCTTGTATTTTAAAGATATTCCTCAAGCTCACTCGACTTTTTTTCTATAAAAAAAACAATCGGAAGCTTTTTGGCGCAAAATCTTAAAAAGAGATTAAAAGCGCATTTCTTATTGCTAATACTATTTTGTCTCATGATTCAATGTCCTTGGGTAAAAGAAAAGTGTTATTAATCGGGAGGAAAAGAAAACGAATAGAGCAAAAATTTTCGTATAATCGAGTTTTTAAAATAATTGATGAAGCAACTGTCAAATATTCAAATTTAAGT
>WAPZ01000385.1 GCA_015520535.1 Candidatus Heimdallarchaeota archaeon | reverse complement strand
CTGGAAAAATTGGCAGTATTATCATTTTAATCAAACTAGAAAAGCCGTACCTAGATCTTGTCCTACCACCATTCGATTCTATTGTTAACAAGAAAGAATTCTTTTGTCTTGCAGCTCATCTCCGTGATTCTATACTTACATTCCGTGAATCGCCCATTACTGTCACGTCACATCTTATACCCTAATATTTTCATGAGATTGTTGAGTACCAAAAGGAACACGCAGAAGTCGGCACTATTTAGGTAAAACTAATTTAGCTCTGACGAAATTAACGATGGTATATTTCCAGTTGCACGCTTTCTTTATTTAAAAAACTAAAACTGCCCGCTTTAAAAAAATCAAGACTGGGTTTTTATGGTAATAAAAAAAATCATGCAATATCGTATTTTTATTATGGTGTTAAAATGAAAAGACATTTAAACTTGCAAAACTAAAGCTCAATCGGTGATAAAATCATGATTACAGAATCAAAAACTGTTATAGAATTAACTGATATAGCAAAAGAAAAAATAATGGAAATAATGGCACAATATGGTGAGGAACTCGTTCTTCGAATTTTAGTTCAAGGTGGATGTTGTGGATTTCAAATGGGGATGACCTTAGACAAAAAAGTCAATGATGACGATGTGGTGGTTGACACCGGCAATTTCATGGTTGCTATTGATCCAAACTCCTTTGAATATGTAAAAGGCTCAAAAATCGATTTCGATGAAACGGGGAGCGGTGGCTTTGTAATTGATAACCCGTTCTTACGAGAAATGGCAGCTCAAACTGGCGCGGCATGCTCCAGTTGCGGACCAGCTACTGGCGGATGTGGTTGCTGCTAAAACCTAACCTCTAATCTAATTAGCGGTAACCAATCCAAAATATTGTGGTGTCTTTAATGGTCGGAATGAAAATCGATTTAGTTATGAACAAAGTAGATGACGAAGTCTTTGCCGAAAAAGATGGACTCACATTATATAAGTCCGCGTACAACAAACTTAAAACCTTACTAAAGCAAGCACCAGGAAAAAAACTCCGAATTACACTAGAAGCCAGCGGCTGCGCAGGTGTAAGTTATGCAGCACGCCTAGATACACCGACACCTGCAGATAAAATCATTAATTTTGGTGACGGCGTTGAAATTATTGTGGATACCACGCCACGTTTTCCTAGCGAAACAGATCCAACAAAAATGTACTCCGACTGGGACTATTTAAGCGGACTGCAACTCAAATATAAAGAAGGGCTGCTCAGTTCTTCGTTTGAAATGGAAAACCCCAATTCGCAGCGCAGTTGTGCATGTGGCATTTCTTTTAAGCCAAAAGACTATGGCGGCAAGCCAAAAAGCTGCAAAGCCTAAACGTTCTCCTTCACGTGCGTGTCTTTTTTTATTTTATTTTGTTATTGTTCTTTTTCTTTGCTTTTACTAAAGGAAGCGTGATTATAACTTCGGTTCCTTTTCCTAAACCCTCGGAATAAATTTTAAATGTTCCATTATGAGATTCAATAATTTTTTTTGTAATCACTAAGCCAAGGCCGGTTCCTTTTACTTTATTTACATTACTAGCGCGATAATATGGTGTTGCGATCTTTTCTAATTCGTTCTTTGGAATACCAAGCCCATTATCCTTAATTATTACCTGCAATTGATTCTCTTTTATGTACTTAATTCTTATAAGAATCTCACCATTTTCTGTGCTATATTTAACTGCATTTGAAATGAGATTTGTAAATGCTTGATGCAGTCGCTTGTAACTCCCTTTAACTAACAATTCCGAAAAAAATTGTGCTTCCAATTTGATGCATAATTTCTTTTGGTAGGTGACTTCGGAAATATCTGACAAAATATTATTAAGTAATTCAAAGATTGAAACGAGCGTATAATCCGGTTCTTCTTCCGGACGAACGACATTGATGCGATTAACATCAAGTAAATCTTCAGATAACATTGAAATGTATTCAACGTCTTTTTCTATCCGCTTTAATACCAAATCAGCTTGTACTTTAGGAATCACATCCTGTTGTAAATATTTACGCATGATTTGCACGTTTAGAAGAATTCAATGTAAAGGATTCTTTAAATCATGTTGAATTTTCGAAAATTCAAGTTCAGGCTGTGTGTTTTTTGTAAATGGTTCTTCCTCATTCGGGTCTTGAGTAGTAG
>WAPZ01000384.1 GCA_015520535.1 Candidatus Heimdallarchaeota archaeon | reverse complement strand
TGCTTCAAAAACTTTGAACCTGCGGGGAGGTTGCTGGCTACCAGGCGGGCCTCATAAGCCCGTTCACGCCGGTTCAATTCCGGCTCCCGCACTTTTTCTGCAATCATCCAAAATTCTGGAAGTGTGAAATGACACGAAGGTTGTTCATAAAATTTATGTCGTATCTTGTCGCGTTTCCATTGACACTTTTTACAAAGAGGATGACCATGTTTGACAATACATGGGTTTTTGCGTTTGTTGTAGCCGTCCTACGACGGATTGGCAGTTTACTTGGCGACGCACAGGGAGCTGTCTTCTTGCAAGTGGCTGAAGAACTCTGGAAATGGTTCAATGCAAATATTGGTAAAGATATGCCAAACAGACCAGAAGGCTTCAAATTCTCCGATTAAGGAGGTACGTATATGAAGGTATTTTTAGGTGGCACATACAAGTCAAAATGGCGTGATCATTTAAAGAAAATGTTAACCGTTGATTATTTTGATCCAGTTGTCGATGATTGGGACGGTGAAGCAAGAAAGCGTGAATTGTATGAGCGCGAGCATTGCGACTTTTGCCTTTACGTAATTACTCCAAAAATGACGGGGGTTTATGCTGTCGCCGAAGCAGTTGATGATAGCAATAAAAGACCAGATAAGACAATTTTTTGTTTTCTTAAATACGATGAAGGCAAATCTTTTACTGATGGTCAGATAAGATCATTGCAGGCTGTTTCTGAAATGATCAAGCGAAATGGCGGCCGAGTTTTCGATGATTTATATGAGGTGGCAATGTTTTTAAACTCGTTTGGTAAAGAGAGGGTGGAATTGTGACAATCGAGGAATTCGCTGATATTGTTGGTCTCGACTTAGAAATAGTTAGATATGCTAATCAAGGAAATAGATATGTAGTGCAATTTAGGGATACCGATGTAAAGGAAACAGAAGACGACCCGACCTTGAGATGTGTCTATGGCGAGGGGTTCTCTATAAGAGATGCTCTGGCGGACTATGTTCAAAAGATTAGCGGTAAGTGGTTGGTGGTAGATGTTGATGGACAAGCTCGGCGGCGATTTCCTGTTCCTATGATATTGGGTTATAGAGATGGCGAACAGTAGTAGATTGAAATGGTATGAACGCGAAACTCATGAGGAGCGAATGGAGGCTCTTGATGAGGCGAGTATAAGTTTTGCTTTCTCGATTGTCGCGACTATTATTTTTTTGGTTGGGTTCGTTGCGCTTATCTATTGGCTATTCAATTAAGAGGTTATGGTTATGGGTGTTCTCGCTATCTTTATCGACGGGCCTTTGGCTGCCGAAACAAGGTTGATGCCAGATTATCAGCCTGTATTCGAGGTAATGTTACCAAAACGGGTAACTCACTGTGTATGTGATCTTGACTTTGATACTTTTGAAAAAGAACCTGAAAGATTTACTTACTACCTCATCATGACGGATTTTGGTTTGGGTTCTGAGCAAGGTGTTGCTCTTTATTCTAAACATAAAAATGCTTACAACGCAATTGTTAGCTCTTTAAAGCACTGGGTTGTTACAGATTTAACATCTCTTCACGATAAGCGTTATTACGCTGTTACATGTCAGTCGAGGAGAGCGTTCGAGTAATCATTAGGGGAATTCGGTTGGTATATTTCTAAAGCTGGTTTCTTCATAAATGAACTGCTGTATATATTCAAGAGCTTCGTCGGCGTTGTTGAATTTATGACCATGTTTTAAAAATTTTCTTGTTTCTTGGAGAACATCTTGAAGAATAAATAGATAGTCTGCTCCGTATAGAGCCATTTTGTGCTCTGCATCTTCTTCTGGCAGATTAAATTCAAGTATTGCTTTCATCATGTTGCCCTTTGTACGTCAAATTTGATCCCTTCTTCTTTTCCTGCATAATAGAATGTCAGCCACCAACCCCCTAACGCTGCTGGCGGCATCTCTCTTTCTGTCGCCCACCCTTTATACTCCATATATTCATCCTTGTATGTTGGTAGCTGGATATGCAGTTGTTCATCCAAGTACTGTCTGCCGGTGGATGTGACTCTCTCCCGAGGGATTGAAAACGTCCACCGGTTATGAATATGGCCGGATACGACGATGTCTGCATCCGGCAGGATAAGACCTCGCCGTGATGGTTTTAGTGTTCCTTTCGTGACCGGGGCGTTGCCTCCTGATCCGTGAGTGTAATGCAGTTTGATGGTTTTTCCTCCGCCGTCTGCATCGCTCCGGAACCGGAAAAAAACCCAACCTTTGTATCCGCCGTTGAAGATGTTGGTTTTGTTTCTTGAGTTGAGAATGGAGATGAGGCGTTCAGTAGGGTTGATTTCGTGGTTTTTGAGGACGGCAGTTTCGTGATTCCCCATTCCTATTGTGATGAAATTTTCGGCATACGGATCAAGATAATCTGCCGCAGCCTGGATAATAGCGTCGTAATAATTATCGACGTTGAATTCCGGTCTTATCTGTCCCTTTGATCGTCTTGGATCAAACTTTCCCCCCATCATATCAAAGAAGTCGCCTACATCGATAATACGAGCATCCTTCCTCTTTACTTGTTCAAGGTGTTTTGTAAGCAGTTTTCGGTTACAATGAGGGTTATCCCAGTGAACGTCGGACAGGAGGAAGAATCTTTTCTCAAATTTATCGCTTCTTGAGTATGTTATTTTTATGCAAAGAACATTGGTTGAGAGTTTGATTATTTCCACAAAAAACTCCACGTCATGTTAGCGTCTATGTTGTGTGTTATTGCGGTGGCGGAGGTACAAATTGGTGTTTATATTGAATATATAGTGTTATTAGCCTAAATGTCAAGTGTTTTTACAATATTTCGTCTCCACTCTGGTTCAGCGCTGTGTTGATAATGTCTTGTTTTTCCAATAATTTTTTTGCTATCATTGCATCTACAGAACCCTCGATAACAACGTATTGGATAAATACGTGTTTTTTCTGACCTATTCGTGTTGCCCGCCCCTCGGCCTGCGCCATATTAGCAGGAACCCAGTCAAGCTCAGCGAACAAAACAAAGTTGGAAGCTGTGAGTGTAATACCGGTTCCACAAGCCAGAATGGAACCAACAAAAACTTTCGTGTCGGGGTTGTTTTGGAATTTATTTATTGCTTGCATACGGTCTTTCTGTGGTGTCGATCCATCTATTTTAACGGCAACGCTTTTAAAGGCGTTCATTAGGGCATCGATCATGATTTTATGGTGGGCGAAAACAATGACTTTTTCTTGGTTTTCCATGATTTCACGCAAGTACTCAATGATAAATGGAATCTTTCTTACCGCTGTTTCCTTACGGATAACGGCAATTTCCTCGAAAGCGGCTTGCTTTGCTCTTTTTAGGCTTTTCACTGCTTCTCGGTAGTCTTCAGAAGTTTCGTCTTTAATTTCGTTTAGTCTTTGTTTGGCTTTTTCGATGGCGGTTCTAACTTTATGATAAGCATCCCATTCCTTTTTGATGACTTCTTCAAGTTCCGGCGCTTCGATTTCAATAACTTGTCTGGTTTTGTCGGGCAGTTCTGGCAGAACGTCTTTTGTTTCCCTCCGGATCATAATAGTTGATCTCAACCGGTCTTGTAATTCTTCCAGATTCGACGCACCGCTTACATCCCAGCCATATCGTCCTTGGTGAGCGTTACAATACCTTTTCGTGTACCAGATATAGTTACCCCAATTCTCTTTATCAAGGAAATGGACAAGCGGCCAAAGCTCAATAGGACGGTTGGTGATCGGAGTTGCGGTAACAAAAATGTTCCGTTCGGCTTTGATTGGTTTTAGCCTTTCTTTGCCTCCGCCGAGAATGTACTTACCTCGATTCGTTTTTGAACCGTGTTTAACGAAGTGAGCCTCATCGAGGACAAGAAGATCGTACTCTCGCTCTCTCAGTTGGTCTCTGAGCGGGTTCTTTCGGCTGAATACATCGTAGTTGGCGATGATGATAGTTTTTTGGTTTTTGTCTGGAAGTGTGGTGTAATGGTGAGGAATAACGATTGGAATATTGCGAACCAGCCAGCGCTCTAACTCATATTTCCACACAAGTTTCATTGTTGCAGGACAAACGATAAGAACCTTTTCGATTTCGTCAAGATAGTTAATAAGCCCGACAATCTCCACACTTTTTCCCAAGCCAACTTGGTCGCAAAGAAGGGCGTTCTTGTGTTCAACCAGAAATTTAATACCGGCTTTTTGAAACGGGTAATAGTTTAGCCCGTCGGGCGCAGGGATTTCGATGTCAGCAGACTTTGCGAGCGACGCCTCTTTGGTTTTGTCTCTGACAGCTTTCCACTTACTCAGAAATTTTTTCGTTTCCTCATCAGCATACTCGATTAATTTGACGGCGTGCTCTTCGTAAGCCGTCCACCAATTTTTTCTCACACCGTTTGCGCATGCCTGACAGGTTTTTTTATAGCACGGTGTCGGATGCCAGATGAATCCGGCTTCTTTTGGGATATGCCGTTCTTCAAATTCGCATTCGAAAACGAAGACTTTATCCTGCTTGCGTAACTTCATTACTCTATTACGGTTGCGTTGTCTTTTTGTTCTATTTTTCTGCGTTTAAAAGTTTGTGCAGAAGAATAGACCGAGTTAGTTCTTTCAATATATGAAAAATTTTTTACGAAGACAAGATAAAAATCTTTGAATTTCTCTTGACATTGTGAAAAATATTTTATATATTCTGTTACAG
>WAPZ01000383.1 GCA_015520535.1 Candidatus Heimdallarchaeota archaeon | reverse complement strand
GAATTAAAGATTGAAGCAGACTACTTTTGGCTCTGTCATTTCCATCAGAGCAAATTTAATTCCTTCTCGACCTAAGCCGGAATTTTTGACGCCACCAAAGGGCATCGCGTCCATTCGATAATCCGTTGAATCATTGATTATCACACCGCCAACTTCAAGTTCTTCAATAGCTTTAAATGCCTTATTAATATCATTCGTGAAAATTGCAGCATGTAGACCGTAATTGACAGCATTTGCTTTTTCTATTGCTTCATCTAATGTTTTAACGGGGTAAATACTGACTACGGGTGCAAACACTTCATCACAATCGACTTTTACCCCGTCGGGAACATTAGTAAGCACAGTGGGCCAATAGATTGCACCGTCGCGTTTATGACCACACTCTACTTTAGCACCGGCTTTAATAGCTTCTTCAACCCATTGTTCGATTCTAATGGCTTCTTTCTCCGTTATCATTGGACCCATATCACAATCTTCCTCCAATTTGGGTCCAACCTTATACTTTTTAGTTCGAACAACAAATTTCTCTACGAATTCGGAATAAATACTTTCTTCAACATAAATTCGCTGAACACCTAGGCAATTCTGGCCTGCAGCCCAAAATGCTCCGGATACACAACTTTCAACGGCTTTTTCTAGATCGGCATCCGCTAAGACAATTACGGGACTATTAGAACCTAATTCCATTCCGATTTTTTTAAGTCCCGCTTTAGCTACAATTTCCTTGCCGGCTTCCACGCCGCCAGTAAAGGAAATCATTCTAATTCTTGGATCCGTAACTAACGCGTCTCCAATTTCAGATCCATAACCAGTAACTATATTAAGCATTTTAGGAGGAAGTCCCGCCTCTAAGAAGGCTTCTCCCAGTTTAAGTGCGGATAATGGTGTTACTGTTGCGGGCTTAAGGACAACAGAATTACCACCAGCAAAAGCAGGACCAAGCTTATGTGCCACCAAATTTAGTGGATCATTAAATGGAGTAATCGCAGCAATTACACCAATTGGCATACGGTAATAATACCCACGGCGATTTTCAGAGCCAATTGCTTGATCAAATGTAATAGTTTCACCTAAAATCCGACTGGCTTCTTCAGCCGCAATACGAAGGGTAACTGTACAGCGGTAAACTTCCTTTCTTGCTTCGCGAATGGTTTTCGAACCTTCTCGCGCAATGGTACGGGCAAAATCTTCAGAACGCGCTTTCACAATTTCAGCTGTTTTGTACAAGATTTCAGTACGTTTGTAGGTCGGTAACTTTCGTGCAATCTTAAAACCTTCAACGGCAGCAGCAATTGCACGTTTTACGTCTTCAACCGTCGCACGTGGAACCGTATCGACAAGACTATTATCATAAGGGTCTCTCACTTCAATTTTCTCTTCCCGATCGACCCATTCACCATTTATCAGCATTTTCATGAGATTTAGCCTCCTTTTATTTTTGCTTAAGCATCAAAATACGATTAATATCTAAAAGATCTGTTAATAATGCAAAGCCGGTGGCTAACCGTCCCGCACCAGGTCCAATAATTGTTACGTCACCAAGATATTTTGTTCTGAACGTCAATGCATTTGTTGGACCCATAATATTGGCTAAAGGGTCCGATAATGGTATTTTTTCTGGTCGCACGGAAGCTATGATTCGATCATCATCAGTTTTCCGAAGACGGGCAATGAGTTTCCAACGTTTACCTTCTTGTTGGGCTTGTTTAATATCCTCGGGTGTAATTTTTGTGATTCCCTCTCTTTCAACGTTATCTTTCGTAATTGAAGCACCCATAAGAACATTCGCTAAAATGACGACTTTTCCGACGGCATCCCAACCTTCAACATCGCCGGTGGGATCAGCTTCTGCATACCCTAATTCTTGCGCTTTTTTTAATGCCTCTTGATAACTTAAGCCATTCTCCATTTCTGTAAGGATATAATTTGTTGTACCATTGACAATTCCATAAATTTCGGTGATACGAGAACCAGCTAAGTTTCGAAGCCCCAAATTCAAAGCTGGTGTTCCAGAAAGGACAGTACCCTCAAATCGAATCTCAACATTATGCTTACTAGCTAAAGTCATTAATTCTTGTGCGGCAATCGCAACGGGCCCTTTATTAGTCATAACTACGTGTTTTCCATTTTCAATTGCAGTTTTTACGTGTGTTAATGCGGGTTCACCGGTTTTAATGTCCGTCCAGCTCACTTCAATGATTACATTGGCATTTGTATCGGTGATTGTCTTTAACGAATCCCAACCATATTCTTTGGCGCCGTCATATTCTTCTAAAGATTTTTTACTTTTTGCTAAATCCAAGGCTTGCTTTAAGTTAATGCCCTCTGGATGATAGATGGCACCTTTTAACTTGTCGCTAATCGCAACCACTTTATAATGAAAGTTGTATTTTTGAGCTAGCTCCTCTTTCGATTCAAGTAGAATTTCGGCTAACCCTTGTCCTACGGTTCCAAATCCAATAAAAGCTAACTTTAATTCCATTTGCTTCACCTAACTAATTAGTAAAAGAAAAAAGAAATTCATTTGTTTGTTCTTACACAGTTTCGGCAATTTGTTCAATTGGTATATTTTTGTTTTCTAGTAACTCAGAGATGATAGCGTTAACTTTTTCTCGTAAACGTTCAACGCGTTCACGCCCAAAAATTCGGTAAGTCTCTTCTAATGAACGTTTATTATAACTTTTCGACACTACTTCGTAGATCTCTTGTTCTAAATAGCCACGGAGAAATTTCTTTCGATTACTTTCGTAGGTACTTTCTAAATACAAAAGAATCTCTATTTCCTCAATATTCAGCCGTTCCGCAACATGTTCCGATAATAAAATTACCGACGGTTGTCCAATAATGGTCATGGTTGGAACAATTAGGGTTCGAATCTGCTCTTTCGAATACACACGAAAAAGATTGGGCACTAAACGCACTCTGATGGAGAAATTAAGAATATTTGCATGAATTTTCATTTTTGACTTAACATCAGCAAATGCCTTTCGCGTTTTCGCATAAATGTCGAGTTTTGATTTCATAATAGCGTGTGGAAGTTGACGATGTCCAATTAATGGGAGTTGTGCAAAGGCTAGCAACGGTAAAACACGATTAATAGTATGATATAATTCCACACCACGAATAATACTTTTTCCATTTCTAATTATAGGACTTTGTTTCCGCAGTTTATCGAAGGCTTTTTTTTCAATTTCAGTAAAACCTTTGCTGTCTAAAGAATAGCGACCAGAAAAGGCTAAGCGTGAAATTTCAACCAAATACTCCAAAAATTGCTCTAACATGACACTGTCTAAAAGAAGAACCAGAGGAAGAGAATACATTATCCAAAGCACATCTAATTTTTGTCCGTTACTTTCAACATCTACGTCTGTAGTCGGTGTCGACGCAGTAAACGGCACATACCATGTAATACCAATTCGTTGAAATGGTCGTTGAACCCATCCATTCACGCCAATCAAAATAGTTTTGTCCACTAAACCAATGGTAGCCTCAGTACGAGCTGCAATCTTTTCAAACTCTGCAGCTATAAGTTCTTCCAGATATGTTTTCTTTATTGGATCGTTCAATGCTGAAAATACCGTTGTTGGTGGCGCACTCATGATTTTTCCATCCATCAATACGTTCACTTTTTTCCTTAAAAAGGAGAGTATTCGGCTTTATCTCATCGGCGTATTCCTTTTGTACGATTAAAAAGGAAAAAGAAAAGGGAGCAAGATCTTGTATCTAAAACCGAGATTTTGCTTCCACGTATGAAATCATAAAAAGACCAACAAAGATTAAAAAGGCTATATATATTGCAGTTGTCCTCCCAACAGCTAAACCGGTCAATTCACCAATGATCTTTTGATTGGAAAGAAAATTTAAGAACTGAAAAATCAAAATAAATAACCAACTGCCTAAAGAAGTACCATGGCCGCTTCGCCCAAGCCCCTTAAGATAACGGATCACAAAAATGACTAAACCAACTGCCACCGCTGCATAGTGGACCCACGTTAAATACACAGAAAAACTTGGAAAGACCAAATAAAAAACTTCAAGAACTATATATAAGGCAAAAATACCTAATGTGATAAAGCCTTCAGGTATTACTACGGTCGGATCTACTTGTTGAGCACCCTCATAAACGAAATAAACAATCCCACCAAACGTCACACAATCAGCGAGTATCAATGCACTTATATAGAGTAAATCTAAATTGTCTAACCATATATTTATAACTGACCCAAAAATATCAACAATACCGCTATAAAAACCCCACGCTATACCTAAAGCAAAAGGCAAATACAAAAAAGTAACAATGAGCACTTTCCGATTAAAAAGACTTTCATCTTCCTTTTTTAAATGAAATACAAAAACAGCAAGAAAAAAACCACCAAAAAGAGCTATAATCGGTGAAATTAGGGGTAGCAAAAAAACGATACCAATCAAAAAGTTCAGTCCATAAAAAACTTTTATTGCCGTCGGCAAACGCCAAATTCTCGTACCTAAACGTTGATATGCCTCAGCAATCACATAACGCTCACCATACGTCCACAACCAGTAGGGT
>WAPZ01000382.1 GCA_015520535.1 Candidatus Heimdallarchaeota archaeon | reverse complement strand
ACTGGTGCAATAAGAGCAATTATTCCCGTAGGACAACAGATTACGCCACTAGTAATAGCAGATAAACTGGCGGTCACTGAGGGAACAGTACTGACGGTGGCAGAAGTCGGGTTGGGAGTAAGTTGATTTGCCTCGAGGTTATAATCTTTTTCAACAGTAGACGGATGTTTTGTCTCTTCATGCTGACAATTACATAGGTCAGTGGGTGTAGTAACGGCACATGTTGCGGGAAACGTGAATATTGCTGCATAAAAGAGAGCAGAAAGGATTGAAATAGCAATAAAGTTGGCTGTAATTTCGTACGGAAAGATAATACTTAAAAATGGCGTGGGGTTCCATATAATTCCTAGAAAACTGATATAAAGTCCAACGTTGAGGCTTCCTTGAGAATAAAAAGTAATACCGCCAGTCAAGAATACAAGAAGAATAAATAATGTCGGTGCGATTAAAAACGTTATTAAGGCGAATCTTTTTAATTGTGCCTTTGTAACGTTGAGATTAGATTTATTGGACTTTAAAAACACATATACTAGTAGAAAGGGAAAGAGAAGAGCTATAATTGGATTTAAAACCGTACTAATAAGAAACATTAAATTGTAACTCGACACACCAAGAATTCGTAAAAGTCCAAGGAGATCAAACGCTAGTACGACGGCAATTCCCACCGCACCCATCCAAAGGCTTGTTTTAAGTTTTTCTGCCTTTAATCTATACCATGCCAGCAGTAAGATAAGCAAAGAGATTGGAAATGCTAGCTTGACGCTTGGTACAAAATAGTTGTTATATAATACGAGAAACTCATTCATAATAATTCCTCGGCTTTTATTCTCCTCTGAGATTCGTTATATTCTATTTATTTAGTAAATTAGTAATCGAGTTCGCTTTGCTCACTTATGATTGTGCAGCATGCTTCGGCTTCCTCAAGAACTGGTGGTTCAATTTCTAGCCTTTTATTTTTTGCCCATTCAAGGATTTCTTTAATTTTTCCGCCACAACATCTTCCGGATGGGTTCGTAATTATGCAATCTTTTCCTAAATTGGCTCGGGTATAATTTTGAATGTCTTTAAGAGAATCACAGCATTTTTTAACCAAAAGTTCATCTAGGATTTGCTGTTCTAACACCCCCATACAATAGCATACGGGTCTGCCGGGCGTCTGGATTGGCATTTTATGCATGACGGGTGTTCTTAATTCGTTGACGCCAAAATACTTTTTTTCTCTATTATTGAAATATACGATGGGACAATCTTCAACATCACAAAAATAATAGCCACGATCTGTTACATGTGGCCAATAAATTGGTTTTACATGATTGCGTAATGTTTTGCCGTGATTGCGTTTTCCTTTTGTCCAAGATAAGGGACAAACATTGTCAGCCAGCGTATCATATTGTTTTCCGTTTTTTAAGGTATAGGTTAACTTTTCACCACTGATGGATTCTACAACATATGTATTTTCTTCATCACTCATTTTTTAAGCCTCTTCATATTATTTTCTTTAATTTGACTTTAAGTTTTTTAAAAAGTTAGAAATCAGTTGATTTCACGCGACAATTCGCTCGTTTTTTGACAATCTTCACAAATTGTTGTCTTAGATGATCCAATCATGCGTTTATTAAAAAAATAAAGGCCTATACTGAATGCTAGGGTTATAAGGAAGAGTATAAGCACAAAAATTCCGAATGTATAGTTGAATAAGAGGGTCCAAATCGAGGCTCCACCTAAAAGAGCTGAGATTATCGGAAAAGCCACAAAATAGCATGGGCACGCAAAAATTCCGATTGCCAAACCTAAATATCCTTTTGAAGTTCTGTTATGCTTTGTTTGGTGGACTTCAATGTTTTTTTCTTCTTCTAATGCGCTTTTAATCGTTACCACCTAATTAGTATTTCTTTAAATGTTTTTGAAATTCTTGCAATTCGTAAAAGGTGTCCAATTCATTATACATAAAATAACATTTATATAAATTTCTGTTATATCATGTTTTTTAAGAAATGTTATCCGCACTACAATTTTACGGATGAACTGAAA
>WAPZ01000381.1 GCA_015520535.1 Candidatus Heimdallarchaeota archaeon | reverse complement strand
CTGACCACCGTTACAGTGCCAGGAATTAACATGGCAAAGAAAATCGAGTAAATTTTATTAATCGAGCACATACATTATTCACAACATGTTGGAATGCGATGTGCTTGTAGTGGGTGCTGGACCAGCGGGTGCGAGTGCTGCGTACTTCTGCGCACGAGGCGGATTAAATACAATATTGATAGAAAAAAATGCAAACATAGGTGATCACACATCAGTAAAAATCGATTCTTCGCCAAACATTAATCTTGACGAAATTATTAGAAAATATGGCCTTCCGGTAAAAAATCGCGTTAAAATATCAAAATGGTATGCACCTTCTGGAAAAAATTTTACTTTGAAATCAGATTCAGGAGAGTTTTATTTTAAGAGAGGTAACCATGGTGACTCTTATGAAAACATTGTATCAAAAATGGCTATTGAGAATGGTACAAAGATTTTGACCGGTATTAATCTTATTGATGTCATAGAAAAGGAAAATTTTGAGAAGGTTATCGTTAAAAGTACCACAAACGAGTTAATAATTAAACCGAAATTAATTGTTGCAGCAGATGGAGGAAGTTCTTTTTTTCATAAATTTGTAAAAAAAGAGGATTTCAAGATTTTGGCAGGCTACGGTATAAGCGGCTATGATTTCACCTCACCAGATTGTTCCAGCATTTACCTAAATTCTGAGCTTCTACCAGGAGGTTACTTTTATGTTGTTTCCTGCCCCAACGGACTGTCTTCGGCAGGGGCTGTTGTAGATGCGTCTAAGTTAAAAGGAGATGTAAAAGAATATTTCAAAAAATTTGTCGAATCAACTGACAATTTGTCTGAGTTACTTGAAAAAAAATGTGTCACCAGCTTTAGGGGTTTTGGATATATCTTTAAAATGGAAAAGCGCTTTTATAAAAATCTGATTTTT
Source organism: Candidatus Heimdallarchaeota archaeon (assembly GCA_015520535.1). GTDB lineage: Archaea > Asgardarchaeota > Heimdallarchaeia > Hodarchaeales > S146-22 > S146-22. Next base: position 1,270 of record WAPZ01000381.1, on the reverse strand, counting down.
ATAGGAGATGCGGGCGGTTTTATGGATCCCCTGCTCGGCTATGGAATGACCCCAGCGATTCTGAGCTCATATTTGGCCTATGAAGTGATAAAAGAAGGACTGGAGGAGAATATGCCAGTGCATAGTTTTGTATCGGAATATGACAAAAAGATTAAAGAATACCTGAACTACGACAGATATTATCAATACAGAGAGATATTTGAGCAAATGGAAAATAAAGATTTTGAGTGGCTCATAGATTTCGCTAATAGACTGAACAAGAGGATTGATCTGAGCAGATTTATCGAAGGCGCCTTTATCTGAGGTAAGAATGATGATAGAGTGCGATGTGCTTGTAGTCGGAGCAGGGCCTGCGGGAAGCAGCGCTGCCCGAGCCGCAGCCCTAGGTGGAGCTAAGACTATATTTATAGACAAGAAGAGAGAAGTGGGTGTACCTGTACAGTGTGCCGAGGGAATAGGCAAGTACCTGTTTCCGTATTTGCCCTTTAAGATTCCCAAGCACCTTCTGAAGTGGAAAATTGACGGAATATCCTTCTGGGCAGAGGGCATTACCATAGAGAGAACAGGTGGTGTCTGGTCTGGCTATTCGATAGACAGAGAGGAGTTTGATAAGTGGCTTGCGGAAAAGGCAATCAATGCTGGGGCCAAACTTATGCTTGAAACAGAATTAATCGATATGGAAGTTAAAGATGATTACAATGTTACCAAGGCTGTGGTAAGAACACCAAGAGGAGATAAAGAAATCGTCCCAAAAGTTGTTATCGCAGCTGATGGGGTGGATTCGACTGTTTTAAAGTTGCTGGGATTTAAAATCCAACTTGAAAAAAATTGTGGATATGTTTTAGGATTTGAAATGGGAAATTTAGAATTAAAGAAACCTAATTATGAACATGTTTTTATGGGAAACTTCGCTCCGGGAGGGTATGGATATTTATTTCCAAAATCAAATACAACGGCTAATATAGGAGTTGGCATACTATTTCCAGATAAAAAAATTGAAAATTATTATGAAGAATTTATCAAAATTCCGATAATTAAATATCAAATTAAGAATGGCATTAAAATAAAAGAAAAAAGCGGATGGGTGCCTTTCAGATATTTGACTGATAAGTGGGTTTATGGGAACACATTATTGGTTGGTGATGTTGCAAATCAAAATTTTAAGCCGCTTGTTGAAGGTTTTCTTCCTGCCATTATTTGTGGAGATATTGCAGGAGATACAGTTGCCGACTATATAATCGATAACTCCGTTTCTTTAGAAGAGTATCCG
>WAPZ01000380.1 GCA_015520535.1 Candidatus Heimdallarchaeota archaeon | reverse complement strand
TTCTACTACAGTTCAATTAGAGGAAAAAAACGCAAAGAAATGTTGAATTTTTTAGTTAAGGCTAAAACAAGGGTTAAACATGTTCAAGAAGCTTTAATTGATGCGAACGCGCAATACAAAATTCTTGATCATCTAGAAAATGTAGATTACCTAGTTGAAGTCAAAAGAAAGATCAACCAGAAATCAAAAGATTTAAGCCTAAAACCGTCGCACCCAGAAGAAGTATCTATTGCAGATCTTACCATCAGAGTCCTTAATATTATTTTAAGAAATGTTCAAGAAGAAAATTACGACAGCGATGACATCAAACGTGCGTTTGCTGAAGTTTGTAGTTACACTTGCAATTTATATGAATTATTAGATCGTGTTGCTGAATTTCAAGGAACAAGAACACAAAATACCGGTAACAGTTATACAATAGAAAATGTGATTCAAAATGTGATTTCTTCGCTTATTCCCTCAGAAACTTCCTTTTTAGAGCTCTTAGATCGCTTAAAACGTTCAAAATTTCGACAACTGTATCCGACACTGATAAAATCCTCGTCTTTAGTTGATCGGTTTAATATCAATAAAGAATGGGGAGTCTTGTCCACCGGAGTCGTATCACTTTTTCGTTATTCCTGTAGTCTTCTCAATTTTGACAAAAATATCTATCGTCTAAAGTATAAGGATGGGACATACTTTCAAACACCTATAATAAGCATGAATCTTTTGTATTCCCCATACATTGGTAATTTGCAGCGCACAACAGTTGAATATTTTGAAATAATAGCAGAACGGCTTGGCTTTTTGAAATATCCATTTGATGATCCGGAAAAACTCATTTTTAATCCAGAACTCGCGGAAAAGTTTGAAAAAATAGGCTGGACAAGTCTCAAGAGAGAAGATAACGTCATTAAATGCAAGTACAAATTCAGTGATGATTTTTTTGAATTATTGTACTTTGCCAATGTCCTCCTCAATAAAAACCGCGCGTCAAATTATTTGATTATGTGGATGTCTACTGTTTTGTCCCACATTATACTAAACGGGATCATTAAGCAATATATTAGTCCCGGTAATCCCCTTCAAGCCTTCATTTATGACAATCGGTATTATTTATACGTTGTTTATTATTTAAGTGGCATTGTTGCGCACTTTTTCGGTGGACCACCATGGAGTAGAAAACTTCCGATTGGACAACGTGGTGTTCCACACGCTCATAAAGGATGGTTGGAACTCCAAGAGGGGGAAATAGCTGATATATTGCTCAATAAAGAAACGTTTCGAGAAATTTCAAAATTTTCAGCGCCACGACAGTGTACTCATGCCAGAAAAATTCTTAGAGGCGTTTGGAATTATGCCCTTTAGTTCATCTACGTATTCAAACCAAATTAAATTTTGAATCAGAATCAGAATCATAGTGGGAAAAAATGAACGAGATCCTTAAAAATTTCACAGAAAAAATCAGTAACTTCGGCGAATTATATTATTTTGATGAAACACACGATGAAATCTACCTTAAGATGAGCTCTATAGTGGGTTATGAAATGCAAAAACAATATATCAAGACATTTTTTAATGCACTAAGGTATTTTGCCACTAAAAGAAACATTTCACCGCAGTTACGCCCTAAATTGACTTTATTATTAATTGGACCGCCGGGAACTGGAAAAACAACAATTATAAGAGCGGCATCGTTTGAATATAAATATCCCTTAATTTTAGTTCATGCGGATAAGCTAGTAGAAGCACTACTGGGGCAGACATTACGAAAAATCAGAAATGTGTTTGAGGTTACTAAAAGCCTCGTAACTGCGCTTAAAAGTCCCGTTATTCTGTTTTTTGATGAATTAGATGCCATTGCAAGTGAACGATCTAATGCTAATGAAGTTGGGGAAATTAAACGATCTGTTATTAGTTTTCTTCAGAATTTAGATAGTTTAACAGAATTAACACTTCCTGTTGGTGTTGTTGCTGCCACAAATCACCAAGACTTACTGGACAGCGCAGTTTGGCGAAGATTCAATTTTCACTTAGATTTTGGAATACCGGACCGCATGACACGTCAACGGATTTTTTCATACTATCTTGATCTATTGACTGAAAATGACATTCCATTTAACTGTAATCCCGATATACTGGCAAAAGATGAAATTTCGATGGGTTATACAGGTGCTGACATCCAAAGGGCATTCCATTTAGCCATTTTGAGACACCTGGAGGGTGAAGCAATTACTGATGAGCTCATAATCAGATTACTTGAATTAGTGGGTGGGACACAAGACCATTTAAAAAATAAAGAAAGATTAGCAGGTGTAAAAGAAGTTAAAGATAAAAATGAGGATGATTTTGATAATACGCCTCGTTATGAACAATTTTAATCAAATTAACATGTTTTATCCCAATAAAGCAGATGTGATGAAAAATGGAAGCAAAATTAATAAAATCAGAAACTAAAACAACCAATTCACTTGTAAAAGAGTTAAGTCTAAAAAATTTTGGTGTTTTCAAAGATTTAACAGTTCATTTTTCCAGTGGGTTAACTTTTATCGTTGGTAAAAATGGGACCGGAAAAAGCCTCCTCCTAGATGCGCTACGTCTTGTCTTAGGACGACATGGTGGACGAATGCGATTCGAGAAACTGGCTGATTATGTTCGTTTAGGGGCTAAGCAAGCTGAAATCACCATTACATTGTATAATCCCTTATATTCGAAAAAAAGCGGATTTCGTGTGTTAAATGCCCCAGCAAACCCAAAATTCAGTGAAAACTTCCTAAGTGGGCAGTATGTGTATATTCGAAGAGTAATCACCAACAAAGGAAATAGCTATTTTCAAATGTATGATAGAAGTGGCAATTGGCAACGATTAAACCGTGAACAGCGTGAACATCTCAAAAATGTTCTTAGCGTGATTGGTGTGAGCCCTGATGATCCGTTAGCTTTTGTGGACGCCGAAGACTTTTCAGTTTTTATCCAAAATGATCCTAGAAAAAAATTTCAACAAGCGATGGAAAAACTAAATCTGAAACAAATGCTTGAAAGACTAGAACAGACAGAATTAGAAGTTTTACGAAAAAATAAGGATAAAGAGTTGTTCAAAGCACAATTAAAAGAGTTAGATGTAAAACTAAAGGAATATAAGCATAAAGCAGATAAATATCAGAGTTTAAAACAACTGGAAACTGAACTGAAGCAACTTGAACTTGAATTGCAATGGATTCCGGTAAAAAACATTGAAGACATAATTTTGGTGTATGAAAAGGAAATTTCAAAGATTCAAAAAGATTTACAGGCATTCAACCAAAAAAAATCCGAAACAAACGCAGAAATTAAGAAATTGGATGATAATATTTCCCAATTAAAATTAAAAGCCAAAAATCAAGGCGAGATAGTCTCCAGCTT
>WAPZ01000379.1 GCA_015520535.1 Candidatus Heimdallarchaeota archaeon | reverse complement strand
GAGTATATTAAGTTTAGACGAGCCAAGAGCGGATATATTGGAATTGAATTGGGTGCTTTTGAAATTCAGCAATATTTTTAATGCTCAAAATTTTAAATTAAATGAGTAACTGAACAAATCAATGATGTGAAGGTAGAAGTAAATGTCAGGTCGTGCGGGATATATTACCCAAGAAGCGATGAAAAAAGTGATAGAAACAGTTGGTCGTCACAAAGGTGTATATGGGGCGGTGATTTGTGCTTTAGATGGGCTTCCATTACAATCAAATCTGGATGTGGATACGGCAGAAGAAATATCAGCACAGATGGCTAGTTTTGTGGGAAAATTGCGCCAAGTATGCCGTGAGGTTGCCAATGAAGAGGTAATGAGTGTGCGTTTAGAATTTGAACGTGGAGACGTCGAAGTTATACCGGATTTTGAAACAGAAATCACAATTATTGCATTGGTAAAAAAACAACGTCCAACTCTCAAATAAGACGTTGGTTAAAATAGGCAAATTTGGTGAGTGAAATGAGTTCAGATCGATTTGTAATTCATGAGGTGTTAGATAACACTATTAAACGATTAATGGCAAGAAAAGGTGTCCGTTCAGTCACATTAATGGATTTTGATGGACTTCCTTTGCGTTCAAGTTTAGACACAAGAAATGCTGAAATAATAGCAGCACAGGTATCCGCACTGATTAAAAAGGCGCAAACATTACAAGATAGTATTAAACAAGGAAAATTACTTTCAATATTTATAGAAATGCCGAAAAGTGAGTTAATTATCACACCGGATATGGAAGCAGGTTTTACAATTGTCGTACTCCGTGATAAAGGAACCAAATAGAAGTGACGCCACAATAACAAAAATAACTTCGTGACTACCATGACTCAAAAAATACACGTCAATTTATGGAAAGATTTTTTTTTTCATCCACGAAAAACTTTAGAAGATGTTTCTATTGTTATGGATAGAAAAATCGGTTTAATGAACATTATTTTTTATTTTCTCTCTTTATTTATCGTACATCTTATTTGGTGGACGAAATTTCCACTAGAAATGAATATATCGGGTTTTACTAACCTAAATCCGACGACACCAAATTTTTTCTTGTTATCGGTGCTCATTTTATTTGTAATTAGTTTGTTTCGTTTATTACTGTACTCTTTGGTAATTTTTCTTTTAATTGTTGGGTTAAATCATCGAAAGACACGTATTGGAGATTCTCATTATCTTGATGTAGTAATGGTAGTTAGTTGGATCTTTTTGCCCTTAACGGCTTATTGGCTATTTAGTGGTGGCGTGCTACTTTTCCTGCCGGCAAAAAATATTCAAGTAACCTCAATCGCCGATTTTACTCGCTACCTTAACAGTCCACTTTCGTTCTTTTCCCTTACGTTTTTTCAGCAGATGGAGTTGACACTTGCGATTACAAGTCTTCCCTTCATTCTATTCTCATTGTACCTTTTGTTTTTATCTTATCGTGTCGTTTACCACTTTACTACATCTCCTTCTATCTTACTGACACTACTGACATGGATTTTGGCAACATTGTTTTTTGCTTAGCGTTAAGAGACAAAAATACAAGTGACTGAAATATGACTTTAGAAGACAATACTAAAAAAGTGGTCATTTTCGATTTTGATGGGACCTTAGTTAACTCGATGCCGCTTTTGTATAAAATTGTAGAAGAAGAATTAAAAAAACGAAATGTTGAGGTTACTGATCGGCTTGCCGACAAAATTGGCAGTGAATTGCTTGCCGAATTCCAAAAAGAAGGTGGAAAAGTTGATTCCGGGCTTAAATTTGTCGTGAATGTTCTTTGGGCAATCGCAAGAAAAGCAGGACTCGGGAGAAAAGAAAGTGTGGGCTTTGTAATCGGATGTCTTAAAAAAATTCGAACGCTTTATGAAGATGCTGAGATCTTTGATGATGTACGTCCTTCATTAGAGCGATTAAAAAAAGAAGGTTACAAGGTTGCCGTGGTATCGATGGCATCGAGTAAGGAAATTGAAAAAGTTTTAGATAAAAATGGATTAAGACCCTATTTTGATCTGTTAATTTCACGTGAAGATGTGAAAAAAGCTAAGCCCAATCCAGAAGGCTGTCTAAAAGCGGCACAAGAACTGGGTGCTTCTCCGAACAATTGCTACGTTATTGGTGATCTTCCAGTAGATGTGCTTGCGGCGAAAAATGCGGGGATGAAGGCCGTAGGGGTAACCACCGGTATTGCCGATTATAAATGGCTTGCTAAATTTTCACCCGATTATATAGCAGAAAAATTAGCTACAGCAATAGAGTGGATACTCAAAGACTCAAAGAAATTTGACGTGTATCAGCATAATACTTGAAAAAACACGTTAAGATAACATCGTGATATTGCGATACAAAATAGATAGTTTTATAAATGTCAAAGGCAAATATTTAAATGATAATAG
>WAPZ01000378.1 GCA_015520535.1 Candidatus Heimdallarchaeota archaeon | reverse complement strand
TGGTTGCTTATCACAAATATTATGATAACAAAAAATCGAATAATTAAAAGCAGATAATAATGGCTAAATTTGAAGGAGAAAGGATATGGCTTCAGAATTTCTTGGCAACATTATCCTGAAAGGAAAGCTCGAAGCATTAACAGGCTTACACATCGGCGGTTCTAAAGAAAAAATGGAAATCGGTGGTGTGGATTCTCCAGTAATTCGTGATCCCGTCACAAGCTATCCCTATATTCCAGGATCTTCATTAAAAGGAAAAATGCGATCTCTTCTTGAGTTCTCATTAGGGAAAATTTCCGAGAAAAATGGAAGTCATCCTGGATGCCGATGCAATGAAACAAACTGTCCTGTATGTAGAGTTTTTGGAATGGAAGCGGAAAAAAATACAATAGGCCCGACAAGGTTGCTTGTACGAGATGCATATCCTGATGCAGAAACCGTTGAGATGTGGAAAGATTTGAATTCAGAGTTATTATACACAGAATACAAACCCGAAAATAGTGTTGATCGACTTACTTCGGCTGCAAATCCACGGTTCTTAGAACGTGTAGTGAAAGGATCGAAGTTTGATGTTGAATTTGTTTTTGGTGTGTATCATATAAAGGGAGATGATAACAGAGATGAACAATTTTTTAAATACGCCATTGAAGCGCTAAAACTATTGGAACACTCCGCGTTGGGGAAAAGCGGTTCCCGCGGTTATGGACGCGTCGTTTTTAAATTTATTGAGCCGTTTGTTGTGACCAAAACCGATTACGAAGAAGGTACAAAAGCCTATCAGGACGCATCCAGACCACATGCTTTATATGAGGGTAAATTTAATATGACTCTGATGGACTTGAATGAAGATTTTATTGAAAAAGAAATTATCAATAAATTTGATAAAGCTTAAAAGCAGGAGAAGAAATGCACGCTGTGTATCTTTTGCCTCGATCATCATATGTAACTCATCTGAGGTCAGATACATTATGGGGCTTGATTATTGTGGCTTTGCGAAATGTCTATTCTGATGAGATGGCCACCGAGATTGTACAAGAAGCCATCAGTGGTACCCCACGTTTCATTGTTTCTTCAGCAATGTTATATGAGGAAACCAAAGAAGAGAGATTGCACTATTTCCCACGTCCAATTTTAAAGCCGGATTTGCGCGAATCCACTACTTTAGAGCAGCTTCGCCGTTTTAAAAAATTTAAAAAGATTCGACAACTTCCTCAATCTCTGTGGGAAGATTTAATTTGCGGTAGGATCGGCCAAGTCGAGCTTTATGAAAAGTTGGCACGTAAAAATAAGTTTGATAATAAAGTGCAGATGAAAGAAAATCGATTGCATGTGGCGATCGATAGATTAACCAATACGACATTAAAGCAAAGTGACAGGGGACAACTATTCTATACTGAGGAATATTATATTTCCCGGAATCGTGGTGGGCTGTTCTTTTTAGTCGATGGAGAGATATCCCTGATTGAACCGGCTTTACGATTTTTGCAACATTATGGTTTTGGGGGAGATGTATCAATTGGAAAAGGCGTTTTTGATGTTGAAATCAAGAACGATTTTCAAATAGAGACACCTGATAATCCAACGCATTTCACAACATTATCTTTATACTTACCGACTGAAAGTGAGCTTAAAACCTTTTCTGCCCAGCAAAGCCAGGTCTGGTATGAGCTGGAAGTTCGTGAAGGAAGAATCGCAAATCACTTTATTGGAGGCAATAGTTTTAGAAAACCTCCGGTAACCGTATTTTGTGAGGGGTCCACTTTCCCAATTTTGTCAAGAACTCGATTGGGACGCGCCATTTCGCTCCAAAAAATTGACCACATTGATATTACTTACAGCGGATTTGCTTTTTCCATCCCTGCCTGCTGGAAGGAGGATGCATGAGCAAGGTAATTTACATTAAAACCCTTTCTCCTGTCTTTATTGGCTCGGATTATAACTTGGAGCCATTTGAATATTATTATGATGATATAGAAAAAAGAATTTATCGCTTGGATGTGAATAAAACATTTAACCTAATTTTAGACAAACATCCTGACGTGTCTTCCAAACTGTCAAACTGGATTAATGAAATTACTGAAAAGATTAGAAGTGAGAAAGATAATCAAAAGCAGTCTCGAATTCGGGCAAAGTTTACGATCCCAGAATTTGTTAAAACACAACTGCAGGATCACGAGCTATCCGAACAAATTTTAAACTATATTAAAAATAAAAATATAATATCATATAGCATTCCTTGTCATACAATGTCGGGTTTACATGTTATTAGCGACAAGAATAAAAAACGCACTCAAATGAAAAAGACAATATCAGTGGCATTGAAAACTGCAAATCATCAGCTTTATATCCCTGGTTCATCCTTAAAAGGGGTTTGTAGAACTGCATTGCTTTTTTACTATATCTATGAGGCAGATAATCATCGACTGGAAAAAATAAAGTCGA
>WAPZ01000377.1 GCA_015520535.1 Candidatus Heimdallarchaeota archaeon | reverse complement strand
GGATAAAAACCGAGACAATTTCTCTGATAATCAGAAAAGACTTCTAACAGTTGCTTATCATATAGGAAAAGAAATAGGGTTTCCAGAAACTATTCAAAGTATTCTCATAGTAGAAACACAAGCAGGAAAATTTGACAAAATTGGTGATACATCCCTTCCACCGTTAAAACGTTCTTATGGTGTGATGCAAGTCAAACTTGCAACAGCAAAATATGTGTTACGAAAATTTAAAGATTTCAAAAAACAAACGTTTCCAAACAAGAAACAGTTACACGACGAAGAAATTGTTGTCAAACTAATTACTGACGACGTTTTCAATATCAAAGTTGCTGCTTTATATTTCTTAGATTTAAAGAAAAGGACAAAGTCTTGGCGAAAAGCTGTTGTAGCATACAACACGGGGTATCATGGAATAAGTAAAATCGACGAAATTAAAAAGCACAAATATTACAAAAAGGTTGTTAGTGCTTTAATTTACACTGTACGACCTTTTAACGAAAAGTTTCTAAAGGAGTCAAAAAATGAGTGAAAAAATCCAAACAGATGTTTCTGTTCGTGAAGATTTAAAATTTGCGTCTTTTGATCCAACTAATTTTAACGATGTTGTTAAAGCCGCAGCAGATATCCCGGCTTTAAAACTAGCTTTCAAAGATGCTGTTGAAACACTAGAAAAGATTCAATATTACCAGGAACATCTCAAGGAAGTTGCAAAAGCGGTTGAAGAAAAGTTTCAAATCAGAAAACGAATGTTTAATAAAGTCGCAAAACTATTTCATAGACACGAAGCAGATAAATTCGAACAAGAAACGAAGGAAGTTCTAGCTTTGTACTATGCAATTTTCGGCGATAAAGAAGAAAAGGAGGAGATATGACAACAAATTTAGTTGACTTACCTCACGTTAAAGAGAATGAAGATTTAAAACTTTTACATAATCTTGTTGCTATCTTGCCCGACGAAATTGAAGAAACAGAATCAGGAATTAAATTACCTACCTCACAAGCAACAGCTACAGGAACAGTGGTCGCTGTTGGACCAGGAATTTATTTACCAAGCGGCGATTTTGTTGAAACAACCGTTCGAAAAGGAGACAAAGTTGTATATGTAAAAGGAAAAGGGGAAGAAATAGTATATCATGGTAAAAAAATTCTTGTGACACTTGAAACAAATCTCGTAGGAATAATCACAAAAGTGAATGAGTAAAGGTTACATTTCCGCCTCACTATCAAAAGACAAAAAACACGTAATTGTCTGGTTGCGCGATGGCAAAGATCGCATAGTAGAGCGTCATCGTGCACCTTATTATTTTTATGCGCCCTCAAACAAAGGAACACACAAAACAATCGATGGGTATAAAGTTAAACGTGTTGATTTTGACGATAGATATGATTTTTATGAAACTAAACAATATTTGAACGAACAAGGAATTCCCACATTTGAATCAGATATACCTCCAGAAATAAAAATACTTCTTGACAAATATTATGATTTACCGCCACCAGAATTAAACATAACATTTCTTGATATCGAGGTTGATTATAATCCAGAGATTGGATTTGCTGCTGTAGAGAACCCTTACGCACCAATTAACTCTGTTGCTTTGTACCACAAATGGTTGGACAAATATGTATTAATTGCAGTTCCGCCAGACAAAAAACTTTTAAAGAACAAAAAACAGCTAATTGAAAAAATCAACAATGTCGTGGAACTTCCTAAAACAAAAATTGAATTTGTTTTTGTTGAAAATGAAAGAGAACTATTATTAGAACTTTTATGTGAAATAAATGAAAGCGATGTTCTCTGTGGATGGAACTCAAGTTTATTTGATATACCATATATCGGTAAAAGATTAGAACTATTAGGAAAGAAATATTTCAAATTGCTCTCCTTCCCTGAAGGACAGCCTCCGCAGTGGGAAGAAATGCCACTCGGAAGAAATAAAAATATAACTGTTCCCGTTTTACGGTTAGACGGAAGAATCAACGCTGACTATCTTCACTTGTTTAAGAAATTTGAAGAACACGAACGACAGTCATACAAATTAGAAGCGATTGCCGATGAGTTTTTTCCTGATCTACCTAAGATAAAATACGAAGGAACGTTGGCGGAATTATACAGGAAAGATTTCCCACATTTTATAAGATATAATATTCGAGATACTGAAATTCTCCGTCATCTTGAGGATAGACTCGGATATGTCCAATTAGCAAACGTGTTGTATCATTTGTCTTGTGGTGTGTATGATAATATTGCAGGAACATTAAAACTCGCTGAATATGCTGTTGTTAATTATTGTCACCACGTATTAGACAATTTAATCGTTCCTGACAGTAAGCCACCAACGACAGAAGCATCAATTCAAGGCGCGCTTGTACTTGAACCAAAAACGGGAATGCATGAGTGGATTGGATCGATTGATATAAACTCACTTTACCCACATGTAATTATGTCATTGAATATTTCACCAGAAACGTTAATTGGTCAATTCGATCAACACGATGCTGTT
>WAPZ01000376.1 GCA_015520535.1 Candidatus Heimdallarchaeota archaeon | reverse complement strand
CGTTCAACAATAGGCCCATCGTATAATTCATACCCGTATCGTTGCGGAACTGTTTCCATAATCTCAATTAAGTATTTGATGTATCTGTAGCTGGAGGGAGGATAGTCACGGAATCCATGGGGGGCGTGCAGGAATTCTTCTGGGAATTTGCTGGTCATTGTTTTTCACGCTCTTTACTAATCGAAAGACAAGATGTTGAATTATAGGAGTTTTGATTCAATAGAACAAATGCTCAAGAGTTTTAACCGAAAGAGGTAATCTTTTTTAACAAAGGAGTAATTTTTTTAACTTCGATTACTCAGATTATATTAGGTATAAAATGATAACTCGTTTGCCAGAGCCCTCACGTGAAATAATGGTTTTACTAATTCAGGAAGGCATACTCAGCCCCAAGGAGATTGAAGAACACATCGACGCACCTTTTGACGCGATCAGGTACGCCCTTCGTCGCTTAATTGAAAGCGGCATCATAAAACGGGTCCCGAATCTCCTAGACATGCGATCAGTGTATTATCGTATGGCGACTGAAACAGAGTTGAGGGAAATTGAAGATCAACTATCTCGCAATGTCAAGAGAATAATTAATGAAGCCTTAGAAGAAGCAGTTGCCCTATCATAAGCATAGCATTCTTACCATCATATCACTACTAATGCCATTTGAAAAAATCCTTGTGTCTTCTTAATTCATCGCGAAACCACGACGTGTGAAATGCAATGTTCTTCTCCTAATCATGAATATTATATTGTTGTTCGGTCCTTTTTTCTAGACTTTCTGAAATTTACGCACACCAGCAAAATTCCGCCAATGTTCTCCCTATTTGAGGCCAACCATTATCATTTTTCGATTCCTCTTTTGATCCCACTCACCTAGACACTCAAACAAAACTGAGACATATTGATTTCAAAACGGAGTATGAATACCCACCCCAACATAAAACATAAATGTCTTTGTGATCATAACAGAAGCAATAGATCTGCTTATTGGAAACTTGTTCATACTTTTTGCTCTAAGGATTCTAACACATGAACTGAAGTTCTCCGTAAAGTTGGAGTGATCAAGAGTATATTCTCTCAATTTGATGGCATTGACTACCCCCTACCCACCAATTACCTTGTCACTTTTTTTCATAAAACGATTTTCTTAATGATCTCTTCGCCCAATTCAACTTTAACATATCTTCATATTTTGATGGAGCAGAAAGGTAGGGATGAGCCCCCTTGTATGATGAAGCATTTCTGTAATAGCCGAGTTTAGCATCCCTCCCGAGATAATTTGCTTCGACATGGTGTCAAGTTCACTAATTGAGAGATTCAAGCTCCATTAAATGAATTTTAATCGACAAAAAAATATGAGTATGAAATATTTGGATTATAGTGATAATTTATTCGATGTGGCAGAATGAAACAAAAAATTAGAGTTTTATTGATCATAATCTTGTTTTTTGGAGCGACATATCGCCCGATTGATGGCTATGTATTTTTGAACTCATACTTTACTTTTGATGGAAGTGGTCTAAATAATGGCGATGATAAGCTAATCTTGCTGATCGACGTTGATTCATCCTCTAATGTCAAAGACTTTGTGGCTGTTGAGCTTGAGGGGCAGAATAGTTACATACTCAATGAGAAAGGATCAGATGCTCCGAATGACCAAAACATCGTATTTTATTCATTCTTTTATGATTTCGACTATGTTATTGTTGCAGTGTCTGATAAGGATAAGGATGGTGATTACGATGATTTTTCAGTTGGCTTTGAAATTACTCATCATCCGTTCTATGATGCCAGTCAATTTGTTACAGAAACAACATATTCTAGGATTGAGTTTGGAGATTCTTCAGGCACAGATATGATTTTTTATGTCTGGGCAGTTAAGCTCGACACTGTGGTCAAATATGTGGCAGGATATGGATATAGAACAGTTTATAACTATATATTTACTGAAGTATATGGACGGCAAAAAGATGGCACAATAATTAACCCTTACAACCGCAATTGGGACAATCTTGGTACATATCTTTGGCAATATGCTAATAATTATGGAACCAGTCCAGAAAATACTGCGGTTCAAAGGATTGTGAATTATGTCACTTTTCCGGGAAGTGGAAGTTCATTCTAATCTAAATTTATGATGTAACAGCAATTTTTCGGATCTAGAAACGATTATTTATTGTTTTAATAATCTAAAAATTCGGTGAATTCTGAAATGGCAGAATATTCTATCAATAAAATACTCGTACTTCTTATGGTTTTGTTATTTCTCCATCAACCAAGAGTTCTTGCTCATCAGTATTATAACCATCAGTTGTTAATACAGGAAGATTCAGCCTATTCCGATGAGTTTATCGCCATTCTTGGTGACAAATCTCCCCTCTACTCTATTCTGAATCCACCTTTCTTTTCTGGAAGATACATGAAAGAGACATTGCCGTCTTATTCTTCGCGGTTCATGGCATATTTGGGTGTGTCTCAAACCGATCTTACCCTGAGCTTCGTTGATGCAACTTCCGGATCGCTTAGTATCTCCCTTCTTAATTTTCGATCAAATCAATCACCGAGCCGATATACATTTGAAGATTTGAACGTATCAATCGCGCCAGTTTTCTTTTTCGGTTCAAAAAACCGGTTCTCAACTAGTAACACGTTTATTGATGCTAACGGGATTATTAATATCGGCTTAATATCAAGAAATGACAACAATAGTTTTGATCTTCTGTTGCTCAAGTTTTCAAAGCAAGCATTAATCAAAAAGATTCGCGTCCAATCTGTGTTCCATGATCCAAGCAGCGCCATATTTGCTCTTATCCCAATGAATAACAAAAATGATTTTGGATTGCTGGGTTTCGAAAATAAATCATTATTTATCATAGATTCACTGGGTCGCAAGAATGAGCTTATTCGTAATATTTCTATTCCTATTCGATCTTTATGGCATCAGTTTGTCGTGGATGAAACAAGTAATATTCTTCATTTGCTTCTTACCAATAGGAGTAATTTCGAAAGCGATT
>WAPZ01000375.1 GCA_015520535.1 Candidatus Heimdallarchaeota archaeon | reverse complement strand
GTATAAACGTTAATGTTAATTTCTTATTTTTTGTGAGTTTTTAGAGAAAACGTCAAAGGAATGGAGTAGGGCGAATTTGTTAAACGCCAGAATCCGTCATGATTTTTTTCCATAAAGGGAAAACGTTTCCATGAACTGAATGGAAATTCATGAAAAAACTCTATCGTTAATCCGGCTTCCATTAAGACATTAAAAATGTTGCTGAGGGGATGATTCCACTCATAAGTAATTTTATTTTCTAATTTCACGTCGGTAGCATATGAAAAGTCGTTTTCAAGCTGTAAGGGCTCATTCGATTGAAAATAAGGATATTGTACCTTAAGTTCGGGCGAGTTTGGGTCATTTTCAAAAATTGTAGCGAATGGATGGTCTTCAACGATATAAAAGAAACCATGTTTTTTTAAAAAAAGAGAAATGATCTTTGCCCATTCTTTGAGGTCGGGCAACCAGCAAAGAACTCCATAAGAGGTAAAAACAATATCAAATTGGTCGCGGGCGGAGAGAATCTGAGGCAGATCATAAATATTTGCACAAATAAAATCGGCATTGCTTTTTATTTGTTTTTTGATTTGTAGTGCGAATTCAATGGCTTTTTCAGAAAAATCAATTCCAATAACGTTGGATGCCCCAAAACGTTCTAGAGAAAATGTGTCTAAACCAAAATGGCATTGTAAATGAAGAACCAATTTTCCGTGGAGTAAATTACCGATTTCCTTCGTTTCAATGTTTGTTAATGTATTTTTTCCGTTTAAAAAGCCGTGGAGGTCATAAAAATCGGATTTGACGTGGTGAGCTACTAATTCATTCCAACGTGCTTTATTTACTTCAAAAAATGTTAAATAATTGGGATTACACATTTTAAAAACATTTGCTCAGTCTTCTTCTGTTAATTGTTCTTCTTTATATGCAACTTCACGTTCCATATATTCTTCACTCATTTGTCGACAGTTGGGACATAGAAGATAGCCACCGACATCAGTGAGTTTATCAGAATAATTTTTGCAGTCATCACAATATCCACTGATATAAAAATTTTCTTGCACTTCAAATGATGGTGTTTCTTCTTGTTTTGGCAGCAACATTTTTGTCGTAATAAGTTCAGGAGCCACACGGATGATGTCATTAACGGAGATGACACCAATGGCGCGATCGCTGGACGAATCTCTCACTAATAGTCGTTCGACGTCGTGATCAGAAAAGCGGTCCATAATATCTTCTAAGGTTTCATCGGCATAACAGTCATAGATAGGTTTTGATGCCACCTCTTTGCAGGTAATAATTCCGGGATCGAGCGCTTCGGCGACGACTCGACTGATAATGTCACCTTTCGTGATAATTCCGGTTAATTCCATGGGATCGTTTTCAAACACAAAAATAGAGCCAATATTATATCTTACAATTAGTTTTGCTGCCACTGCAACGGGTCTATTGCCGTTAATAGAAATGACTTTTTGTGTCATAACATCTTTAACTTGTAACCCATATTCATTGGTGTTCAGTTTCATTCAATTCACCGCAGTTGTGGGATAAAATGAGTTTTTTTTTGCATAAATCTCTCTATTACAATTATAATTCCTAACTAAAATAAAGCTTTGCATTTTGAAACGATTTCTCTAACAGTGTTTATTTTTTCTTCAACTTTATAAATTTATGTTTTCACGGCGACTATGAACCGAATTGGGAAAGCTTTAAGTGGTTTAAATTTAAAAATCGTAGTAGTAAAGTTCTCCGCAAAATGTACGATATAAGCAAAAACGGTGAAAAAAATGTCATTTTCGTTAGATTTAGCGCCAGATGAGGAAAAAATTTATTTAACACTCTTAGCAATGGGAAATAGTTCAATAGGGGAAATTATTCAATATTCGGGGTTACCATATGAAACAGTCGCCACCAATATAGAAAATTTGATGCAAAAACAATTGATTCATCGATTAGAAGGGATTCCATCGCGATATGTAGCGATATATCCCTTTAAGTTATTTGCTGAAGCAGCTCAAGGGTCTGTTGAGAGGATGCAAGCCTTAGTGTCAGAATTAACAACAAAAGTTCAAGAGAATCTTTCCGCGATTCAGCAAAAATTAAAGGAAGATCAAACTACTATTGAAAACGCGTTCACAAAAACTGAAGAGGACGTAAAAAAAACTAATAGTGAGGTGTTGCAAAAATTAGAGGCAGCTTCACAAAAAATTGAAACCGTCGAGACTGAAAAAAAGACCCAACTTAATCAAGATGTTAATGCGCTTTTAGATGCACAATTAAAGGAGGTCCAAAATAAACATTCTACGTTGCAGCAGCAGTTGGGTGAAAAGCGTGCTGAGGCAGAAAATCAATTTCAACAAGAACTCACGAATCTGAAAAACGAGTTTAATCAAATTGTAACCAACTTTTCTACACAAAAAAGCACAGCCGTAGAACAAACCACTCAAACCCTTAAAAATAATCTTCAACAGATCAGAAATCGGACAGATCAATTTATTACCACTACAAAAAATCAACATTTACTTGTAGTCGATCAATTAAAATCGGGCGTTGCCACCTTTGCTCAAGACACCACGCAATTCCTTCAAGAAAAAGTCCTCAGAATGCATGAAAACATCAAAGCTAATCTGCAATCTGTTTATGCGGGCTTTGATAGCTTGGCTCAACGTCATCTTGAACAAGTAAATAAAGCCATTGAAGCCTTCCAAGACGTCGAATCTACCAAATTTGGCTATTTGACCACCAAAATCACTACTAATCAACGCGATATTGTAAATAAGAAAATTGAAATGATTAGCCAAGAAACAGAAAAATCGCTCAATACCCTTTCTGAATTTGTCAATCAAACTAAACAACAATTTAATGAACTTGTTGAAACATTAAGCTCCAATTTACAACGTTTTCTGAATAATACACAAAGCTCTATCATATCTGAGCTGAAATCGTTTTCTGAAGAAATCTCGACGCTGTCTGAAAAGATAGCTCAGGATCATACTGATATTATAAGAGAAACAACGGCTAAATTAACGCAAGATGTTGCAACTGCAAATTCAGAGACAAAGAATGCAGCTTTAGAGAAAAAACAAGAGCATGAAAAAAATATTGAGATGACGATACACGCTTTTCAAGATGAAACCGAAGAACGGTTAAAATCTCAAAATGCACAATTAGAAGAATTAGTTCAAGGCTTTAAAGACAAATTAGAAACACAAATAAGCCAAGTGCAAGAAGCCGCGCAATCCTATTATACACAGCTTGAGGAGTCCATAGCGAATTCTCAGCAACGTTTAAATGAACTAATCGATACAGCAGCAAAAGATCTTTCCACAGCACACACAGAGTTATTTAACCGTTTTACTACACAATTTTCAACGTTAGTTCAATCCTTAGAGAAAATGGTGACTTCGTTTAGTAATGACATCGATATGGCCCAAAAAAGCTTCACTGATTCGATAGCCAACAATACCTTGGCTAAATATGCTGAAACACTGGAAGAAATCAAACGCGCTTTCAATGATGTCAAAATTTCATTACGTGATGCACAAAACGAATATGTTCAATTAGTACTTTCTTATTCACAAAATCTTAAGGATACAGTAAAAGCGGGTCTTCAATCACAAGTTTCCACTCTGGAGTCTAATTTAAACACCCTTAGTAACAATTTCACCGCAATTGTAACTGAAACGCAAAAATTATTGGAAACGCATCATAATAGCTTAAAAACGTTTGAGGAACGTTTAATTGGCTATAAACGTCCACCAGTAACCACTGCGACGTTGTACGGAAGAACTGCTGTTTTTAAACACATTGAAAATATGTTTTCTCGCATAAAATCCGGTATGGTGCTCTTTATTCCTAATTTTTCTGACGTGCCAATCAATCTTTTGAAATCCGTAGATACACGACGCCGAATTAAACTTTACACGCAAGTAGATCCCACTAGTCAGCGTGATCTGCTGAAACAACTTTTAAACGCCGGTAATATTGAAATTTATAATCTAGATCCTTCCATGCAAGGTGTTCAAAGTTTATTGGGAAACATTATCGCTGAATTAGCCGGTGAAGAAGTTTTGATGGCGGTTGAGGAAGGAAACGACGCTTTTGGTATTGTTTCTCAGCAAGAAAGTTTCATCAAACTTGTTGGCGCTACAATTATGAATGATATACAAGCACTCACAAGCCGAGGGAAAATTAAATTATCAGATCTGACATAATACCTCATACTCTCTTTTTTCCGTTTTTCATTTTTTTAACGCAAACCTTTATTTGTTTTTATTAGTGGATTAGAATTGGCAAAGAACCCATTTTATTCAGCATTTTGAGGGAATAATACAAAATTATTTGAAAAACTCTGATATTTTTTATTGTAACTTACGTATTGAGTAAAATCTGGAGAGTAGGGCTAAAATATGAGGGCAAATACTTTTTTCTTCGATTTACATGGTCATTCAAAATATTCTGGCGGAACGTCAATGGAAATGAATTTGCATAATTTGGCAGTAGGAGCTAAACAAAAGGGCTTACATGTGTTAGGTTCCGGTGATATTCTTCATTCCCAATGGTACTCCGAAGTCCATTCGTCTTTTCAAGAAATTAATCCCGGCTTTTATAAATACGAAGATATGTACTGGCTTTTGAGTTGTGAAATTTCTAATGTCTTTACTGAGGGAAATCATGAAAGAAGAATCCATCATGTGGTATTGTTTCCAAATTTTGAAGTAGTAATGCAAGTTCGTGATGTTTTAAAGTCTTTT
Source organism: Candidatus Heimdallarchaeota archaeon (assembly GCA_015520535.1). GTDB lineage: Archaea > Asgardarchaeota > Heimdallarchaeia > Hodarchaeales > S146-22 > S146-22. The sequence goes on along the minus strand of WAPZ01000375.1, from coordinate 5,094 downwards.
GGCGAATTAGATAATGATGGTAGACCCACTTTTACGGGTCTTTCCATAGCAGAAATGGTAGAAATGCTTATCCAAATTGATCCGATGATTGAAATTATACCCGCACATATTTGGACGCCGTGGTATTCATTATTCGGAAGTAAATATGGCTTTGACAGTATTAAGGATTGTTATCAAGATCAAATTAAACATATCCATTTATTAGAGACGGGTTTATCATCGGATCCTCCTATGAATTGGCGTTTAAGCGAATTAGATCCCTTTTATTTAGTTTCTTTTAGTGATGCACATAGTCCATGGCCGTGGCGTATTGGCCGTGAAGCTACAGCTTTGACTTTAAAAAAGCCTTTAGATGAGCATTCATATAAAGATCTCATAACGGCATTTCGTTCTGGTCAAATTGCATTGACTGTGGAAGTTGATCCTTCTTATGGTAAATATCATTTTGATGGTCATCGTTCTTGTAATGTTCGTTTAGATCCGGAAGAAACTAAAAAATTTAATGGAAAATGCCCACAATGCAAAAGACCCTTGACCATAGGTGTGTTACATCGTGTTGAACAGTTGGCAGATCGAAAAGAGCACGAAACGCAACCGCAGACAGCGAGACCTTTTAAACGAGTTCTGCCTTTAGCCGAATTAATCCGAATTACGCTCAATTTAAAAAGTCTGTATGCAAAAACGGTTCAATCATATTTTCAAACGCTTATTAGTGCCTTTGATAATGAGTTTGAAGTTCTCTTTAATGTTTCAATAGAAGATTTAGTGAAAGTAATTCATCCAGAAATTGCCAAAGCGATTTGGTTTAATCGTGAAGGTCTTATCCGCTTTAAACCGGGTTATGATGGAGTCTATGGAGAACCACTTTTTCCCACTACGGATGAAGTTAATGAATTGCCAGAAGTTTTAAAAATCATATCTGCACGTAAACGAGGTAAATCTAAGCGGAAATCTCAACGGTCGTTAAGTGATTTTTTTTAATTGAACCATGCGTTATATGCTATGTGAAAATGGGGTTTCAAGCATGAGTATAGAATTTCCAAATGATTTAGAATTAGTTTCAGAATATAAGGTATACAAGAGTTATCAGGTATCAATTTATGAAAGCGCCGAACAATCCGCCTTTTTTTATGTCATTGAACCACTTTATGATTTAGAACCGACTGAACAAGAACAATTTGACAATATTGCAGAAGTTATCGAGAAAGATCTGGGCGATTCATTAAGTAAAAATATTGAAGCGCGTTTTCAGTTCACTTTTTCGATGACTAAGAAAATAACAGAACGCTATCTTACAGCAAGAAAACTACCCAACGAATGGCTTTTTCCCTTGATTTTTTCTATATTAAACTTAGAAACGTTGGGCCCCTTGTTATTGGATTCACAACTAAATGAGATTTATTTAGATACACCCAGCCATCCAATTTATGTAGATCATCAGACGTTTGGTAGGTGTAAAACAGCAATTTATCTGTCTTCAGAGGAAATTGACGGTTTTTTGACTAAATTAAGTTTAGATTCCGATCAATCAGTCTCTTTCGTAAGTCCGTCATTGAAAACAGAATTAAAAACAGACTATTTTCATGTAAGAGTTACTATTGACGTGCCACCGTTAGCAGTGGATGGTATTCATCTAGATTTACGGAAGTTACATGAAAAATATTTCGATATTTTCGAGTTACTGGAAAATAACACCTTGAATAGCCATATACTGGCGTTTTTAATCTTAATACTGCGGTTGCAAGCGTCACTCACGATTGTTGGCGTTCCGGCGTCGGGAAAGACAACGCTTCAAAATGCACTTCTTCAGTTGCTACCTTCTTATTGGCGGGTAGTATCAATAGAAGATGTTGTGGAAAGCCCTAAAAATCTTCCATTTCACTTCTTACGTTTGAAAGTCTCTCCGTTTGAAGACGAACGGCAAGCTTATACCAAGCAGTCGGAAGCCGTGAAATTGTTACATCGAACCCCGGATTATCTTAACTTAGGTGAAATCAGTACACCTGATCATGCAAAGGCGCTCTTTCAAGCTTTATCATCGGGAATTCCTTCAATCCAAACGATTCATGGTGCCTCATTTTATGCCTTAGATGCACGCTTAGAACATGTTTTTGGGATTCCAATCGCTTTATTAAGTTTAGGATCGCCCCACATTTTTGTGGAAATTGGCATCATGTGGAAAAAATCGGCAAAAATTCGAAAAGTGTTGCGAGTAGGTGAACTTGTTCCTTTACTTTCAGATGCTAAACAGCCGACGGTATCAATTCAGCCACTTTTCGAGCTAGACGATGACATGCATACCTATAAGGTGGTTAAGGATCCCTTTTCCAGTTACGTGTTAAAAACGTTAAGCTCCTATCATTTCTTGAATAATACTAGAATAAAAGAGCTTTTAGAGAGTATAGAGCATGAAATTGAACAGTTGAAGCAATCTTCCTCTAAAAACTTGTCATCATTGTTACAACAGCGCTTAGATAATCTCTTCTGGAATTTAACATGAAGCGATCTTTAAGATGTTAAAAAAGAAAAAATATAGTTGAGTTTAGCTGTAAAATTTCTTATTATTATTTTTCATTTCTACAAGAAGTGGGTGTGGCTTATAAAAGTCTCCTAATTCTTGAGACAATTCATTCAAGAAGTCGACAATTTTGTCTAAGCCGATTTCATCTGCCAATTCAAACGGTCCTTTGGGGAAGTTGGTTCCGAGTCTCATCGCTTTGTCAATATCTTCGATGGTCGCAATTTTTTCATCTAACAATTTAGCCGCTTCATTAATCATGAGGAATAAAACGCGATTCACAAGGTAATCATCACTTTTCTTGGGTTCAAAGTCTTCTTTTGGTAGATCCTTAAAGCCTTTTCCGCTTTTTGTTCCTTTAAAGCCTTTATTGACCATGTCTTGAAGGATTTGTGGCGGTTTATAGTCGTCACCAAATGCTTTCCACAAGGTATTGGTGGCATGGAGTGCTACATCTAGTCCAACAAAGTCAGCCAACGAGAACGGTCCCATGGGCATGCCACCCTTTGTGACAAAAATTTTGTCTAAATGTTCCATTGGGGCTAACTTGCTTTCATAAAGCTTAATGATTTCATTGAGTGTCGGAATTAACAAACGATTTACAATGAAACCGGGTGCATCTTTACAAATTACGATTTCCTTTTTTAGTTGTTTACCAACTTGTTTGGCAATTTCTAACGTTTCTTCAGACGTTTGATCGGTTACAATGATTTCAATTAAATTCATTGCCGGTACTGGTGAAAAAAAGTGCATACCAAGAACTTTATCGGGGCGATTTGTGACTTTAGCCAAGTCTTTAATGGGAAGCGTTGAGGTGTTTGACGCTAAAATGGTATGTGGCGGTGCGTATTGATCTAGTTTTTTAAATACATCTTGTTTTACTTCTAGATTTTCAAATACGGCTTCAATAACGAGATCAGCATCTTTGGCGGCTTCTCTTATATCAACCGTAGTGGAAATGCGGCGAAAGATTTCTTCCGCTTCTTTCGGTGTGATCTTTTTTTTATCAATTCCCGTTAAAATATCACTTCGAATACGATCTAAACCGCGATTAAGGAATTCCTCTTTAATGTCGTTGATGACGACGTCAAAGCCAGCAACGGCAGAGACATATGCAATCCCAGAACCCATTAACCCAGCACCAATAACAGCAATTTTTTTTACAGCCATCTTTAATCCCTCGTTCGTATAGTTGTGGAGCTGTCTCCAATTAGGAAGTTTTGTGAGCTGTTTAAAAAAATTGTTCCCGCCCATGCTGGAAATCTTAGCTAAAGCAAAATACCACGATCGTAAATTTAAAAACAAATCTTAAAAAAGGGTTAGTTGGCTTTTACAATTCATTGTAAAACACAGAGTCTTTTACTCAACCATTTGAGACGAAAGAGCTCCAATTAAAACCAAAAAACCACACATACCATTGGAGCCCAGCTACTTAAATGCAAAGATATTTAAAGAGCCATTTTATATATCTAAAAAGTGGATTAAAAAGCATTAATACAGAACAATGCACGCAATACAGAATGGAGGTAGAATAAATGAGTCAGGTAGCAGAAATGTTCTGTGAATGTGGCGGTCTTTGGACGACAAAGAGAACGAAAGAAGGTCGAGTCATGGTTTGTAATAACTGCGGGAATACCCGTCCGTTGACCAATCTTCACATGCGATTCCAAGCAAAAAACACGGAAAACATGCAAACCGTGGTGATCGAACAAGATCGTAGCGACGAACAAATGCCCGAAATTACGATTACATGCCCGAAATGTGGATATACCCGCGCAAAATATTGGACTGATGTACTTCAAACCGACGAGTATGACGAAACCACTTTTTACCGCTGCATGAAATGTAAATACATTTGGAAAGAGGATTAAAAAGAGATTTTATCGAACATGCTACATTCATATATCTTAAACACAGAAGAAAAGAAAAAGTGGCATGAACCTAAATACGAACACTAGAACTAGAATTAGAGTAATCTATTTATAGGTTGGGAAGGGGAGGCGAGATTACATTTTTTATTTACTGAAGAATTTTCTCTTCATAACCTAATTCTCGTAATACTTCCGGAAATATCTGATAAACGGGCTTGAGTTTTGGTAATAAATTCATTGCCGCGCGCAAGTTCCCCTTTACCTTTATTTTTCTCGTTGTCACCGCAGTCATAATATTGACTTTTCCATGCCAAAATTTGTGAAACATGTCAGAATTCATGATAATAGTCACATCTGGCTCTAGTTCGCTTTCGCCAAAAATGTATTTAAAATATTCATTTTGTTGTTTACGGGCATTTTTAAAGTCAATTGTTATTTGTGACGGTAGATCTGGACATTCAAAACGTGCTATGACATTGACATCAGCGATAGTTGGTCCTAATTCATTATTCTTATTTAACGTGTCAAAAAACGTTCCATAGATCTGATAAAACTGTTCTACTGAATCGTAATACATGTATCTTCACCAAAAGTGGTAATATTCTCCAAAATACACGATTTTGAGTTCTTTTAAATGTATTAAGGTGGAATGGAAAGACTTCAGAAATGAAAAGAAATTTTAACTGGAATCGCCGACTTTCACAT
>WAPZ01000374.1 GCA_015520535.1 Candidatus Heimdallarchaeota archaeon | reverse complement strand
GCCCAAGGGCTTGTGGGATTTTGTGGAAAATGGTCTGGGTCAAAACTCCTTTCGGCGGAGTCGCCATGATTGACAAGATTTGTGTCAGTCATCATACATACATATACCACATTATTTTAGTATTTTTTCTTGTAATTTAATAGTTACTACAAGAAAAAAAGTGCGCACACAAACCGTGCTCATGAAAAAAAATTGTGTGCAACGTCAAACGAGGGGTTTGAAAGTGAATGAAAAAAAGATTAGCAAAGCGCTTTATGTTTTAGGGGGGGATTTAAAAGATGATGAGGTTGCCAAATCTTGTGATCTCAATGCTTAAACCAGAGCTAACAAGTTCCTCTATTAGTTCATTGTAAATTTCTTCAACATCGCATCTGAAAACATAGGTTTTCTTGTAAATTTCAACGTCTTCTTTTATTCCTTTAACAATTTGCTTAACAATTTTCTCTTTATTTATATGCTCCATTTTTATCTACCTACTCTTTTTTTGAAAGCTTCCACTTTTTTAGCAGAAGCTTTTTCAATAATATGAAGTCTATCTTTATCGAGTTCATAGTCGTGCATGAACTCAATAATAATTCGTTTATCAAGTGAGGCCAAAGTAACCTTCTCCTCCTCAGTGATATAATCTGACAAATAGAAGTAAGTGAAGAGAAGGTCAATGCTAATGTAGTAGAAACCTGCATCCTTTAGGTATCTACTTAATTTCTTAGCAAATTGTCTATATAATAATGTCTCTTCTTTTCTTAAATTGTCTATCTTTTCTTGTAGTTCTTGTTTCATCTAATCACCTTTATTTTATTTAAAAAATTGAAAAGAAAAAAGATTAGGTAATTGATTAAACAATTACCAAAGCTTTTGGGGAGGAGAAAGGTCTTCGCCAGCATCTAAGCGCTCTTTGTTCTTTTGCCTCGCTCCTTTTGGCAATACATTAAAAAGATTAAGTTGTAACTTAATCTTTTTGTTCACCGGGTTTGGAACGTACAGAGACGCGCCACTGCTGGCAATAGAAATGTTGCCAGAGCTGGTGAAACCAGTTGGCTTTGAAACATCGCTTACAAGAACGATGTGGTCTCCAATTCTGCGCATCCTCAGGTTTGGTGCTACGGCTGTAGCGCCTTCGAGAATGCTTTCCAGAAGCTCCTTGTCAGCTTCTGTCATTTCAACATTTTCAGTTGCAGAAGCTTGTGCTTCTACAACCTCTGCCTTTACTTTACGTTTTGACGCCATGTTTTCACCTTCTGTGTGTGTGCGAGCGTGTAGCTCTATACTATAGTAATGCACGTTTATTTATTTATTTTTTGATCTGATAAGCGAAGGCACTACTAAGCGCAGAACGAGGTATGACTGATTGTGGCTTGCACACAATCCGTTTTCATGAACTTTAATTGTGTGCACTTTCGCCAACCCCGTGGTTTCGAAAACTTTATAAATGGCATGTGGTGTTATGTGGCTCTTTCGTGCGCACGTGGTGTTATGGTGGTTTTGCGTTTAGTTGTTGCTATGCGCAAAAAATGGGCTTTGTTTTAGTTGTTTTTTTGTCTATTTTGTGGTTATTTGTTTATTTAATCGGGCGTTGGAACACACAATACAAAAATTTTATTGCAAGAAGTATTACGGCGTGATACACTTGGTTCGAAAATCGGACTGAAAAGGCGCGTGTCGTTACGAACTTCGAACCAGACATGCTCGGAACGAGGGGTGTAAAAGGAGAGAAGGTGTGGCTTGTGTTATGCCTCGTTTGACGTGTTTTTATGGTTTTTGCTTTTTTTGGCTGTTTTTCGGGCGTTTTTTATTATGGGTGAACATTTGGTCGCAGAATTTTTTTTCGTGGCTGTATTGGCCTGAAAAAGGGCAAAAATTGGGTGTTTTGGTTTGGCCGTGTTGTGGTTTTTGCGCGGCCGCTTGTCATGGAAGCTTGGTTATTTGTTTATTTTTGCTTGGTCGTGGTTTGGTGGCTTGTAAGTGTTGTTTACGATTTTCGTAATGGGATTACGATTTTCGCACTAAAAATATTTATTTGTTACGAAAATCGTATTCTGGTGGTTGGAGGGGAAAAAATAAGTATTCGTCAAAATTGACACCTAAATCTAACTTATGATTAGAAAACTGGTGTGGTGTGCGCGAAAATACGAGCGCTGGTGCGCGCACTTTCACGCAAGAGGCTGGGGTGTCCAGGTTATATTTAAAG
>WAPZ01000373.1 GCA_015520535.1 Candidatus Heimdallarchaeota archaeon | reverse complement strand
TCATCTATGAATTCAAGATTATCAATTACCTATAACTATTTCATAGTAACTATTTAAAATCAATCTTTTCATATTTTCCGCTATAAGAAAAAGAATTTTAAAGAAAAGATTTGGTAACATGGCAGTAAAAAATGATTGCAAGATTTCAAAGTCGTCGCAAAACAGATATTTTGCGATTACACCACAACTATTTCATGTAAACCACCATTACTTAAAAGCACTCGCATTTTTAAACCATACACGTAATGTGGTAGGCAATAATATTGAAGAAGGACCAATACCTTTTTTAATAGGTAAAAGACATTCTATTGAAGGGCCATTCACTATTTTTAAGGAAAAATTTACTGCATCGGATAAAGTCAAAGTTTTTTTAAAGAAGTCTTCGGTTTTATATAGGATATATCCTTTAGAGGGAGTTGTACCCTTCCTGTGCAACCACACAGTGAACTGGAAATCATTCCAATGAATTTGAGCTTCAATGGCAGATTTTTTGACGCATTCAGGTAACAATATCTCTATATCTACCTTTATGTTTGTTTGTCGTGCATTATATATGTATACACCCGCAAAAAAAGCATAGACCATAACATCGAAAATAAGAAACAATATGAAGAATAATAACTGAGCTTGTATGAGGGTTAATCCAGTCGCAAAAAACAAAGCTAAACTGAAAAAGATCGGAAACTTGAAAAAATCGTGTCCAACGATCCACACTTTAGTCTCAGCATTATCATGTAAAGCTAATTTGCTTTCAAACAACAAGTGATATATAAATTCGTTTGACGTTAATTGTGGCTCAAAATATTGGTTTCCTTTCCAAAAGAGGATGGCTATTAGTGCCAGGGAGAAATAAAAGCTTAGAACTGTAGCAAGATAATTAATAGTAATCAGGCCATAGATTAATCCAATAATGAAATCTTCGGGGATATAAGAATAATACGAAATGATATTGTATATGTTTTCTCTTGTAAAAAAGCAACTAATCGTGATACTCGAAAAAATACTTGTCATTATGAGGAACAGAAAAATTCCTAGCAATTTGTTCTTCAAACGCAAAAACCGTTCAATTTTCTGGGGTTTCAACCATGTGTCTCGTTTCAATTCTATTGTAAGGAAGTATGGGATAATCCATCCAAAAACGCCAAAAAAAACTATAGAAAATAAAAAAAACACGTCACCACATGCAACTTTCAATGGCATCCGGATACACCAGCAGTATAATGTTTCTTTCGGATAACAACAAAATGGCTGACTAAAAGTCTGCTACTGCGGGTATAATTTCCTCACCAAATCTTTCTAGGGGCGTTATTTCATGTGCGTTTCTCATGTTAAAAATGGCATGCTCGATACCAATGTCACTTAAGTTTTTACAGATTTTTACGATATCAGAGGCGGACATTCCATTTTTAGAAAGATTTACGGAACCTAATGTTGTTTTTTCGATTTCATCATAATTCCTTCCAACAGTTTTGCAATGATTCTCTAAAACCGCCAATTTATGTTTTAAAACCTCTGTTCCCGCAAAAAGAAACAAATTACAAGCATCGGCATATTGTGCAACTATTCTAAGCGTCTTTTTTTCGCCCATACCACCAATTAAAATGGGTGGATGCGGTTTTGTCAGCGGTTGTGGTCGGTTAAGCGGTTCTTGTAACGTAAAATGTTTTCCTTTAAATGGTGTCGGATCATCTGACCACATCTTTTTGGCGATTTGTAATGTTTCTTCCAACATTTCAAAGCGTTCTTTGACAGATGGAAAAGGAAAACCAAGTCCATGTGCCTCACGTTCATACCATGCGGCTCCGATTCCTAAATATGCTCTTCCCAAAGAAAGAACGTCCAAAGTTGAAACAGCTTTAATTAAGAAACCCGGCTGACGATAAACGACGCCAGTAACCATCGTTCCGAGTTTTGCTTTTTTTGTATGGGCTGCAATATATCCTAACGTGGTATATGCTTCTAGCATTGGATCGTCAGCTGGTCCAACATGTGGGATTTGAAAGAAGTGATCCATGACCCAAATGCTGTAAAAGTCATTTTTATCAGCTGTTTGAACGATATCTGCCAATTTAGGACTTATCAATTCTGTTCCGTCTTGATAATTAAAATATGGAATTTGCAAACCGATTTTCATTTCCTTCACACAAATTTTCATTTTATCACACATGATTCAACTCCCAATTTTTCATGGATTTAAAAGACTTGAGGTTGAAACAATTGTGGCTTTGATATCAAATTATTCTCTTAGTTATGAAAAAGAAAAACTAGTGCTATATTTGATAAACAGATTGATTTACTCTTAGGTATTGAAGATAGTATATCGTCACAACAGTTGTAAAACCAAAAAACTCATAGATACGGCATTTGAAGAATTATGTCGACTTTTAGTTAAATCAAAAAAGAAGAGAAGAAATTAGAAACGTGGCAAAGTCATGTGAAGCTAGGGAGGTGCCGCTCCAAGATTCTAAATAGAGCAATATAACCGATAAAAGCATCTTTCTATAAATCTCACAACACGAAAAAAGTGAATGGTATCCTTGGTTATTTAACTGAAAAACCAACAAGATGTCTTAAATTGGGTGTTGTTCTAAAATGTGAAAAAAATGTTTGTATTGTGTCAGTATATTTATGATTCAAAAAGGTTTTTAAACGAAGTACGGAGAAGAATGGATGAAACCATTTGCACTAGCGAGACTTCATGAAATATCTTTTAACGTGGAGAGTGCAGAATGCCAAAGACGTATGATCCGTTATTGAAGCGAATGTTTAGGCAGGTGGGGAAAGTTTTCCTCAAAGCCATGTTGCAGATCGAAGCTACACAAGTAGAAGTGCTGCCGTTTGAGATACCGACTATTGAGGACCGTTCGGCGGATTTTTTGGCGGGGGTTACGACGACAGACAATAAGGAGTTGATCGTGCATCTGGAATTTCAAGTCACGAACCACCCACGGATGCATTTAAGAATGCTCAATTAACTTAGTACACCACATAAAGAGTGAGATCAGTGAAACCGTGCCAGTCATTCAGGCGTTAATCTATTTCGGGAAAAGACGGCTCACAATGAAGTCGCAAGTCACCAATACAAGTTCGTATACCCCCTTATCGTATAAATACACCATTGTGGATCTTTCACAGGAACCACCTCAAAAATATTTAGACGCGACCTCGCCAGAAGTGTTCATCTTTGCAGTGCTTACTAACACTGGTGACAAAACGACAGAGATCATGCACGAAGTGCTGGCACGTCTCAAAAAACGTGTACCTCCAGAGCAACGCAGCGAAATGTTACTGACGTTAGACTTTTTGACCGGTTTACGAGAAGACTTAAGGGAGATATTTGAAACGGAGGCGGAAAAAATGGGCTTAAGTATTGATGTAAAAAAATTAGCCAGTTATCAGATGGGCAAAAAAGAAGGATTAGAAGAAGGGTTGGAAAAAGGTAAAAAAGAAGGACTGAAAAAGGGAATCATGCGTGCTCTCCAAATCAAGTTTGGTCATACAATCATTGAAAAACATGGCTTAGAATCGCGGATTCAACGTGTGGATGAGCTCGCTACCTTAGAGGCTTTATTTGATTTAATCGAGCACGCACAAACGATTGAAGAAATCGAGACCTTCTTAGAAAAGACGTTGTCTGATCGGAGTTAAATCTTAAACACGTCCATCGTTTCTTTTCCTTTATACAAAAGTCGTCATATCTCCTATGATTTATCGTAGAAAATTTATCAATTTTTTGCGGAATATCGAACTGTGGAACTCTGATTATAATAAGTTAAAAATCCCGTTTATGATTGGGATGAAGCGTGGAATAAACGTAAAAGGCAAAAAAATGGCTAAGGCTTTTGTTTTGCAGAGGAACGGCTGCATACTAGTCTTTTTTAATCGACAAGTTTTTCAAATTCGAAATTCACAATGTTTCGCTTCTCTTTGCTAAATTCTACGCCAATTAAATAAATAACGTCACATTTATTCCTGTATTTTTCGTGGTAACGTTTTTCTTTCAATTGTTGAAGGGCAGAACCCCCAGAAATCAATTCAACGACCTTGAATTCAAAGATGTAACACCGATTCTTGTATAGTACAGTGAGATCTATTTTTCCGTAGTTAGTTGCATCCGCAGCTCTTGTTCTTAGACCAGAAGCAGTGAAATAGCAATAAAAGATGCTTGCATAATAGCCTTCATAACCAGCCAATTGATTTTTCCGATACCAATCATGTGGAATTGAGGCAAAAAATGCATAAAACAGTTCTTTGAGGCTGTTAATATCATCTTCATCGAGCAATTCATGCAGTCGAGTTACATTTCGTTCTTTCTGCACGAGATTATTGGTAAAATTGTCCAGTAAATAGTCAGTCAAACTTAGTTTGACTTCCATGTTCGGATACGTCAGCTTGTACACGAGTCTTCCGGCCTTTCGTTCCATTTTCTCAACAGTTAAATACCCCGTTTGGAAGAGAAGCGTTTCCAATTCCACGTGACCAACATCAAAACTTCCTAGAATTCGTTCCGTGACCTCGAGTTGCTCCAGTTGCGGAATGTAATATTTTTTCTGGTTCACGAGCGTGACGAGGAAAGTAGGAGTACCCGTTTCAAACCAGTATGCCCGATAATTTTTCTCGCTAAGAAAAAGTAGCACGTCAAAGGGGTTATACACGGGTTCACCTAACCAGCGATATCCGTTGTACCATTCTCGCACCTGGTTGAGATCCACTCCGTCTAGTCGATCAGCAAACACTTGTTCGAATTCTTTTTGGGTATACCCACAAATAGTTGCATATTCGGGATTCAAAGTGATGTCTTGCAAGTTGTTGAGTCCACTAAACAGCGAGACCTTGGAAAACTTGCTCACGCCGGTGATAAACACAAATTTGAGGTACTGATCGGCTTCCTTGATAACCGAATAAAAATTCTTAAGTTCTTCACGCATTTCAAGTGCGATGCTCGGATTTGTGATGTTATCTAAGATTGGCTTATCGTATTCATCGATGAGGATAACCACGGGCTTTTCTTCCTTGTCATAGATTTTGGCAATGGCCTCCATAAATCGGTTATTCAGTCCCTTTTTTTCATATCTGAAACCATGTACGTTTTTCAGATCAATGAGAACTGATTCAATTTGATTTTGCAGATCTTGTACAGATCGCATGACACCAAGACCAAAACTGATATGAATCACGGGATAGTGCATATTCCAATTCCAATGTTTTTCTAAATAGAGTCCCTTGAAGTAATCTTTTTTTGCCAAAAAAGCCCAACGCAAGGTGTCAAGAAACAAACTTTTTCCAAAGCGTCTTGGTCGTGAAAGAAAGTAATATCGCCCCTCATCCACTAGTTTTTTAACAAATGGCGTCTTATCGACATAATAATAGTCATCCTCACGCATCACTTTAAAGCTTTGAACGCCAATCGGCAATTTTTTCATTCATATGAACCCCAAATAACATTTTAACAGTTTTTTTAAGAGTTTTTTTATATTAATGTCAAATATTCAGTCTCGGCTTAAATTCAGCCAATTGATGTAAGATTACTATTTCTGTCGTGCGCGACCTCATGTGTACAACCGAGTATAATGTTAGAATCTTGCGTAGAGAATTTATTTTCTTTTCTACAAGTTTAAAAAAGAAAAAAGGCTAGAAAAGGACGAAAAATTCCGTCATTCTCTGATGGAAAATACAGCCGTGTCTTCTTCCATTCCCGGTTTTAGTTGTGGGCTTAAGGTGCCTAAAGTGGCTAATTTTTCGGAAAGGACTTTGGCACGAATTTCCTTGATTGCTTTGACAAAATCGGTCGAGGAAAGATAAAAAACTAGTAATGCGGAGGAAGGTAGAAAGAATCCGCCGAGGAACAAAAGAGTGGCGATGGCGACCACAATTCTAATTGGGAGTTGGATATTGAGATCAACAATTCCGCCAAAGACAGTTTCACTTAAAGTAGTTAGGAGCGTGGGAGTAGCTTGTGTTTCTAAGAAGGTTTCTGTGGGCAAGATTTTGTTTGCCAGTGCAAAAAAAGCGGGGATGCCAAAGAATCGACTGATGCCAGCAACAAGATCATCACCCAGATCAGAAATGGTTGTAACATCGCCTCGTTCAGAGAAAATAATTCTTTTAAAGCCACCTTCACGAATGAGCCAGACAGATGGGAAAAAGAGCACTAAAAATAAGATAGGAGTTAGCCAAAGCAGAAAAAGTGATATTGAAAAGGCGATTCCGAATTGTTGGACGAAGATGGCATGAGAAAAGGGCTCCCATACAACTGCGAGGATAAGTCCCGTAATAGAAGCGGGAATCAGAATGGATTCTTGCCAATTTTTAAAAATATTGTTTAACTGACCACGTACCTGATTAAAGTGATATGTTTTTGCTAAGTGTTCTTCTACAATCCATTCACCAGAAAAGGAGGTAATAAAGAGGTATTCTAAAAACCGCCCCAATATTCCGTGACTTCGTTTTAACCAAAAATGTGCCATTTTTGTGGTAAGTTTTAGCCGTGAATCAATTAAAATGAAGAATAACGATAAAACCGTAGGAACAATGCCTAATAAAAGGAAAAAGTTTAACCAAAGCTCCGGTGCAATAAAGATGGTTTCAACGATAATACGGCCGGCTGAACGGAAAAATTCTTCTGGCGTTTGAAGTCTCGTGGTATAAAGCGGTGATATCACGCGATAACTTTCTGCATTCTCATAATTCGCCTTATCGATTAAATAAAGAAACAAGCTTCCTGTGGATTTTTCTGGGAAAAGGAGACCAAGATCTCCAGCGTAATATCCTTCATTTAGTCCAGTGGGTTGACCGCCTCCTTGTATATCAAAGGTATAAAAGACGTTTATAGTCGGCCACGCTTGATTACCAGTAAAAACAGAAGTATTGACGACGTCTCGGAACCATTGTTTTAATGATCC
>WAPZ01000372.1 GCA_015520535.1 Candidatus Heimdallarchaeota archaeon | reverse complement strand
CAAGCCTTGCTATTTGAGCGGCAGTACCTTCATAATATTTATTAAGACGGTGTGTATAAGTATCTGCTTCCTTTAATTCTCTTAATTTACGGTCAATACTTGCACAATTTGCTTCCAATTGCTGCAATTCTTTACTCAAATTCTCAATTTGCTTACAAATTTCTTCTTTGCTTGCCCATTTATTCTTTTTAGAAATAATACTCCGCACGGTGTGTTCTAAAAGCTGTTGATCTTCTCGAGAAGAACCAATAGCAGTGACACATAATTCACGAATGTCTGGTGGCAATAGCTGCCTTAACACAGTAAGTGCTTTGGGCGCATGAGCTGTCACCAAAACTCGATGACCTGAAGCAAGCAAATGACAAATTAAGTTAGCTATTGTATGGCTCTTACCTGTTCCCGGAGGGCCTTTCACCAATAAATAAGGCTTATCTCTTATTCGTTCTGCGATAGTTTTCTGTTCATTATTTGTGGGAAGAGGAAAATAAAGGCGTTCATCCATACCGCTTTTAGGCGAGAAATCATTTTTTATTTCACTATCTTCTATGATTTCTCCCTCACTTATAAACTTTTTCCAGGCAGGTGTAAGCAAGAAGGAATCACTATTGTTGTGATCCTCAATAAAGTTATTAATAATTTCTCCATAAGCCAATGAACGGCGTTTTCGAAGTACAAGAGCAGGAGCATATAAGATTCGTAATGTCTTCTCTTCAGGATCAAGAGGCTTCCAGATATTCTCATCTACCTGTGAATTGGGCTGTGCTTTATTTGCAATTATTTTTAGGATTTCTACGACTTTTTTTCTGTCCCAGACCTTTATATCTAATTCCTCTAAATGCTCTTGAATATGTTCTTTATCAAGCCGTGGTTGATCCTTTAATTCCAGCATGTCTAATTCGACTTGAAATGTTTCAAATGATGCTGCTGGCTTTACCGTTAAAATGCCTCTTGCTGCATCTAATTCAATCTCTGCTGGAGCTGTTAAAATATGCCTATTGATTTTTATGCCATTGCTATCAACCCATTGTAGAAGCCCAAGCGCTAAAACTATTTCAAAGTTTTCTTGCGATTCTTCAATACGTCTATACATGTAATCTAAATTTTCATAAATGCGCTGTACACTTTGCCAATGGCGCATTTTATCAGCCCAGGGTTGCCAAATGTCTTTAAGATAGCTTTCCCATGACTCTATTACTTCTGGATAGTCTGTCAAGTATTGTGTTTCTGGAACTTTTACAATCCGTGTGGTAGAAATATCACCATTCTCTATTTCTTCTAATTCATGATCAACTAATATAGTAATTTCCTCTCGTAATTTAGGTTCGGTATCAATTCGGTCCAACTCTTCGAGTCTAACCCATTTTTCCAATAACTCAGGAACAGGGGGAAGTTGAGGTTTTGGACATTTGCGAACTTCTAACCAAATATCATCAAACTCAATTGAACTACTATCTAACTGAAATGCACTTCGTACTTCAGCAACGTTTTGTGGAATATCTGAAAACCACAAAATCTTATCGTTTTGTTGTTGATAAGCCGCATAATGCTTTCTACGAAGAAATGATACATCTCTTAGAAAATGAAGAAGAGCCAAAGACTTTTGTTGTAGAAGATTCGCCATGATCGATGTAACCATCCGGGGTTTGTCAGGTTTTATAAGCTAATTACCTATAAAACAAAGGTTGGATGATGCAGAGCTAAATGTTACCCCCACAAAATACCTCTTCTCATAAGAAGAATAACGTTTGCTATCCTGAAATAAAACCTCTATTCCAAAATATACAAGCAAGTCTCCTCTTTTCGCGGATTCCTCGAATTTGCCTGAATGCCATAAAAAGATTAAATTTTCTGAGTTGGTATTCCCCCCTTAAGTGAAGAACTATGGCTGAAATCCTTCTTATGATTTCCCCAAAAAGCTCATATTAAACCTTCGATGGAGGCAAAAGGCCAGTTTCTCATGAAACTACGAAAGCTTCACCTTCTTTTTCGCCCACTGCTTTGCCATTCGCTTCAAATCTTCTGCATACTTCGGCCAGTCGTGCAGCGTTTCCGGATCAAAATCAGCACCATTCGGCCAGACCAGAGTATGCACTTCCGGGTCGATTCTCACCTGATTAAATAGATTCACGTCTTGCAATGGTCCATACATTGGCCCTTCTAACACAGGACGAAAGTCAATGACTTGTTCGGTTTCATCGTCAAATGCAACCCGGAGTTTGTAGGGACCAACAATGCGAAAGTCAATGACTCGATAAATGGCATGTTTCATTTTTCACTTCCTTTAGCGTAATGGAGCTATTTTTATGGGGATATTGTCCGGCTTGCAAACGTTTCCAATTTTCCTTTAATTCGTCCTGATGGAGCTCCGCCCATGCCTCCACCAGACGTTTCTGTGAGACCGGCAACTCACCGCCTAATATTTCAATGGGATCTATGCCATACACCGCCGTATCGTTTTGGTAGTATGCGTGAAAATGGGGGCGATGATGCGGCATATCGGGTTCCATGTACATACGAATAATAATACCGTAAAAACGAGAAAGCTCAAGCAAAATCCCCTCTTCGATTCTCTTTTTGAATTCGCATTATGGTTATAGTCAACCGTGGGTGAGCCGTAAAATTGACTTTTGCTGATCCATTATAATAACCAATCCATCGGTTTTGCCCTGCCGGAGGCAATATGCTTTTTAGCTTGTTGTGCTGCGGTTCGCAGCTGATCCTGGGTTTGCTGAAATTGCCTGTCCCAATGCAATTCATCCTGCAAATCCAAAATGGTTTCGCGAAGATGTTCTACCCCCCGTTCCTGAAGGTCTTCAGGCAAAGATTCCAGCATTTTTTCGACTGTCGCAATAGCAAAGGAAGGCATGGCTTTTTCCCACAAATGTATTAAATTTCATCATTTTGATCATAAAATAAATGACGGCTTTGATAGAAGCAAGCACTTTATTTTTGATGGGTTATCGAAGGAAAAAGCACGAACTGCCTCTTCGTCGCAAATTGGATTTGTCTTGAATTGGATCTTCGTAGTCCTGAAATGTCTTTATCAGCCTTATCATGCCTGAGTGCCTTTGGCGGGTATCATAAAAACAACGAAATGATGACCTCGCGATAGCCGCACCTGGCGTTTTTTAGGGCTGGAACAAATCAGATGGTCGGAATCCAAATACATTTCACATCAAGCCGCCAGGCCGGCAAAGAAATACTCTCGCAGGGGCGCAGGGTGCGCTGAGGCAGTCGGAAACACCGGGCACCTCGAAGATGCCCGGTGTTTCTGAAAAATCACCCATGAGAAGCCTGCCTGTTTTCGGCAGCTCCATGAGCATATGCATACACAGAAAAAAAACAAATGGGCCCCATATCAC
>WAPZ01000371.1 GCA_015520535.1 Candidatus Heimdallarchaeota archaeon | reverse complement strand
GTGTATAAGAGACAGAATCAATACCAACCTCACGTTTTATAAGTTCGAAAAAGTCCATTTTATCGTTGATTAATTAGGAAGACCTGTTATATGTAACAGTTGTGCATCGCCGAGTGTTGTAATAGTATATGTTTGTGACCCATCAGGGGATTTCATCTTATCTGGTGGAATATCCGTTCCAGCAAGTATTGCTTTTTTGATTTCTAGACCACGTTTTAATCCATCTCTGACAGGATAGATCCATAGTTCTTCATATGTTCCATCGGGAGATTGCCGTTTGAAAACAAGATGTGCTCCCTTTACAGTTCTTATTACACCTTGTCTGTTTCTATCTTTGTGTTCTTCGCGCTTGAATTCAGCCTCTGTTTCGTCCCGTTCAGTGTTTTTATCGTCGATCGAATCAATATTTTCTTCGTTATCTGCAGAAATATCTGTGCCTATTTGTCGGATTTTTTTCGTCTCTTCTTCATCTTCTTCTGCTAGAAAAATACGGTTAAAATCGTCGATTACTGTGTTGTAGATTAATTGCGCTTCTTTGATTGTAATTCCAAGACCCTTTTTTATTGATTTTAGGAGATCATTGTATTCTACATCGGCTTTCTCTCTTAGCCCTCTGAGAATTCTTTTCAAAACTCTTTTCTTTGCGATTTCAAATAGTTTTTGTTCAGGAGAAAATTCTTTCTGTTCAACAGTTTTCCTTATTTGTTTTTGGAGTTGAAGAATTACATAAGTATAAACTTTGTCAGCTGTTTTTTTATCAAGATTATATTTTTGTGCTATTGAATCTATAATTTTATTAATTGATTTCTTTTGTCTTAAACCAACAAGAATATCTTTCCGAGCGTCTTTGTAATATGGTTCTTTGAGTATTCTTAACGGTGAAGACTGTTCTTCTTGTAACAGTTCTTGCATTATTCGTTCGTAGTATGCATTAGCGATACTGTATTTTAATCCGATCTCTCTTTGTATAATATCAATTATTTCTTTTCTGGTAAGAGGTTCTTCACCGAGTAGAAGATCAATTACTAACAATCTTGTTTTATATAGATTTGAATGTTTACCGGCATCTGCTATTGTCTTTTTCTTTTTTCGAAGTCGTTCGCGAACTTTGTTTATTCGTTCTACATCTTTGTCTTCATCTTTAAAACGAACTCTCTCTTCATCTTCTTCGTACCTTCGAGCAGCGGGGCTTTGGGTAGCACCTAAAACAACCGTACTAACATCAGCAGAAAATGCATATGGTGACTGAAAGGCTTCGTTTAATCCTTCGCTTAGCCCACCACTGTCACCATTAGTAAATGATGCGGGATGTTCAGTTCCATATTTTCTTTTTTTGTAGGATTTTCTATTCACTCGTTTTCTTGTTTTTGACAGAAACTTGTCATCATAACAAACAAGATACTTTTTAAAACATAATTTTTCAGCGGCCACGGATCACTCCTAAAAATCGTTTTGTTAGTATTTATTGTCACAATCGTTTAATACTTATATTGAGAAATAAATTCATTAATTGTGTAGATATTGTGTATTACTGACATTTTATCATATAGTTTATCATAGTCAAAATAGAAATTCACTTCTTTTCGAGGCTTATTGATTGAAAATGCTGGGTTATCTAGTGATTTTTCGTTGAACTTGTTGTATTGAATTCCTTTGTACTCATATGAACATACGCTCCACGCAGGACCTGACGAATCAACTGTCCCGAGTGCTTTCACACTAAGCAAACCTGGTAGTTCAACATATGGACCACTATTTAACCCAAGATAATGATGGTGTTTGTTCCATGCAAACTTCCCTTCCTTGATTAGATCGTAAGTAACAATTACTCGTGCAAATGGTGTTACGTTTAAATCATACCCTAAGGCGTTTGGTATTCCTAAGATCGACATTCCAATTATGTCTATATCATCATTATTAGCAGCCCACGTATAACAGTTTTTCCAATCTTCGTAATCGCCCTCTCTGCTTTGTGGGACAAACATAACTTTAAAACCTTCATTTTTGAATATCTCGATGTATTTCTCAGCAGCTTCAATTGTTTTTTCACCCGGTTGAAAAGGATAATCAGGCAAGACAATAACGTCGGCATCTATACTTTTTCCGAGAGTAACAAGTTTCTCTGGTTTGTATGGTGTTTTTAATTCAAATGCTCCGTTATCCATAATAAACAGTGTGCCTGGATTTATGTTTTTTATCCTTTTGTAAATTCCAAGATATTTGTCGCTTTGGTCTACTAAGTGAGCAAGAAGAAGGTGTGCTCGTTGTTGTGAAAATGTTGGAAAATGATATTCGACTAGACTTGTTGGAGCAATAAAACAAAATGTAGGTCGGTTGTTGACAAACTTTGCTGTTGAGACTTTTTCAGGAATTCTATTTTCCAGATATGTTGTCATTTTACCTCCCACGTCAAACTACCGTTTTCGTTATCCTCACTTACACTAACGAAGATGTCGGATTCAACAAACTGTTTACGTAAGTATTTAATTG
>WAPZ01000370.1 GCA_015520535.1 Candidatus Heimdallarchaeota archaeon | reverse complement strand
TTTCAGTATAGTAGTCGGTTTGTCACTTCTTATTAGTCGAATTTACTCATATATTATTCATTATACAGCTAAGTGGTCTTGGAATCGCTGGGGAAATTTAGTTGCATTAGGATTGAAGCATGTACGAACCCAGTTAAGTATATCGCGAAGAACGAGTCAAGTTATTGCGTTAGGTTTGGCATTTAGCTTAGTATTAGTCTCCTTTCCATCTTTAGCACAATATAATAATCAATTATACGCCAAATATCAAACGGGCAGTGATATTTCTATCGAATTTTCTTCTTCACAGGCTAATTTGCCAAAAATGATTATTAATGATTTCCAAAACGAGATTAAAGGCGCAACTGTAGTTACTCACGCCTCACTTCTCATTATAGATAACCCAAGGATAAATAGGCTCGAATTTTTGGCTGTTGATCCTTTTACATACACAAAAGGTGCCTTTATTCACCCGACTAGTGGATTTACTGGAAAAATTCAAGACCTCTCTGAGAACAACTCCATAATGTTGTTTAAAAAGTCTTTAAATTTTTATAAACGGGTGTTAAATGGATCATCATCCCAGTTGAATTTTTATTCCGTTGAGTCAGGGTCTCTAGTCAATGTTTCACTTAAAATCGTAGGAACCTTCAAATTTGTTAGTCTTTTGATTGATGGAATCATATACTATACCTATGGCAAGGATGTAATTGATGTTGAAAATTCTGATGGTGCCAATCCTCAAACTACATATGCTTTTTATGGTATCATAGGAAAAAATACACTTCTTGACTTTCAACAACGCGGTCTTGCCGTTCAAATTAACAAAATGTACTTGTTGCTTAAAACAAAAGATGCAGTCGACGTCGATGAGTTGACTAAAAAAATCATTGACAAATATGGCTCCAATGTGGATATTCTTAATTATAATGCGTACATAGTATTTCGGGAGCAGTTGAAAAAGCCCGATGTTGGTGCTTCTGTAGAGGAAATCACACTTTATTTTCTGTTGCGGACAATCTATTTCATATTCAACACATTAATAGGTGCAATTCTTCTTATAAATGCGATTTTTATCCTTCTCTTTGGCGTTCTTTATTATAACGAGCGTTGGAAGGAGTTTGGCGTCGAACGCGCTATTGGCCTCAAGAAACGACAGATTTTCCTTCTATCTGCCATTTCTTTGAGTTTTATTCTTATTTTGGGCGAATCAGTCGGAATTATTATTGGTATTGGTGCAACCAGCTTAATTATAGTTACCTTTTTCAGTTTAGTAGCAATATTTCCGCCCATTATCTTCCAAATTTCATTACACAATATTTTAATTGTAATCCTCGTGACATTTATCAGTTTTGCGGTTTCTTTAGTTATCTCTTTCATTGTTGCATCGCGAAAACCCATTATTAGTCTATTAAAGGCTGAATAAATAAAGAATACATGTATCTGAGTGTGAAATAACAATGAAAATCGGCAACACCCTTATGCTTAGTTATTATTGGGTAGTGGCAAATAAAAAACGAATTTTAGCTATTATATGGGGATTAACATTATTGTTAACCTTAATTATCCAAGCTGCAATTACGTTCACTTCATTTACTGCTTTTATTACGACGTATGGTTATAATGCACCCGAATTTCGCATAAAAAAAATCAATTTATGGAGTGGCTTTAATGATCCGAATTTCAATTCTGGTGACGAAAATTTAAGAATTCCTTCATTCTTGAATAGCTATCAACAGTATCAAGAATATATTGCAACCATAATCAATGAGACTTTATTAAGTTCACAACTGCCAATTAAATCGTATTCTTATCAGACGTTAGTATCATTTAGTTTTGATATAGAGACCTTCAACGTTTTTATGGGCGATGATAAGATCGAATACTACAACAGCACCGGTATTTCAAGCGTTGACTTCAAGCTTATTTCAATCTCCGAAAAACGTATGTCTACGCTTGTGGAAGTGCTTGAAAACGAGACTACAGCACTCCCAAACAGCAAAACTCCTGATAAAACCAACATAAATGAAACGCTTGCTGTAATAAGTAATGACAAACTTTCACGTGCAGCGTCTTTTCATCCTTTCTATTCAAATTTTTCTCAATTTGAAATGCCAATCACCATTGAACTTAATACAACAAGATCTTTTGAAAGAAGTACGGATCAAACTCAAGGTCTTTATAATCTTACATTATCCGGTGGTTATATCGTCCCAAATAGCGGAGAACTTTTTCGACTTATACTAAAGTATGTCTTTCCATTTACTGGACTATCTTCAGAATTCTTCTTAATTCAATATCTTCCTAATATGTTTCCCTTATTGAAAAACTTTGTGAATCAAGGATTACGATTCAGTTATTCCGCCGAAGTTGTCTTGATATGGGAGTGGGATCAAAACCGATTACGAAACTTTAGTACAAAAAAACTATCCCAATTATATGACGAAATGATTCAAAAAATGAACACTTATGATCAATTTTATCAAAGCGATATTCCCGGTGGCTATACGGGAAGGTATGAGAGAATTTCTTACGCTGCCAATTCATATATGTTTGGTGCCATTATGATCTTTTTTTTCATTGGTTTTCCAGTTTTCATTCTATGCCTCTTTGTGACAAATTATACATTCAATTTGTTTTATCGAAAAAAGCAACAACAAATCGCCACGCTGAAATCGCGTGGTAGTACGTGGTATCAAGTGCTTGCACTCCAGTTGTTTGAATCGTTAGTCTTAGGATTTGTGGCTATGGTAGTTGCCTCCTTTGTGAGCGTTCCTTTCGCTTTTCTTTCATTAAGTACCGATGGTTTTCTCCTTTTTGGTGCACCCCGTACATCATTAGTATTACCTGACCAAAATCTTTACTTAAACACATTTATCTTTGGTTTTCTCATCGGCTTTCTCCTAAATATACCAATTATACGAAGATTACTCAAGCTTAAACCGAATTCTCATGATGCTGTTGAGATTGATCGTCCCTTTTGGAAACGAAAATATATTGACATTGTCTTAGTTGTATTCGGAATCGTTGGCCTCTTTTTCCTCACTAATTTACGTAACTACGTACGTTTCATTTCGTTAAATCCCTTACTCTTACTGCTAATGGTGATATTTATAATTTTTACTCCGTTTGCACTGCTTATAGGTACTATTCTTTTTCTTAATCGCTCTTATCGTTTTATTATTCCTCAAATCGCAAAGCTTGCATTTAACCATCTAGACGGCACTATTCCTTTGGCATTAAATAATATGAAGATAAATTTTCCTTTAACACGACGCACTATTTTAGTGTTGA
>WAPZ01000369.1 GCA_015520535.1 Candidatus Heimdallarchaeota archaeon | reverse complement strand
ATTTTGAACACAATAAAGACTTTAAAATTTATGAGCAGAAAATACAGAAACAAAATTCAATAATTGCCAGTTTTATAATAGATGATTTTGAAATTGAGATTTTTGGACAGAATATTCCAACAAGACAACAAAATGCTTATCGCCATATGATTATTGAAAACAAACTATTAAATGAAAGGGGAGAGACATTTAGACAAAAAATTATTGAATTAAAAAAACAAGGATATAAAACTGAACCTGCATTTGCAATTTTACTTGGATTGAAAGGAAATGCATATAGTGAACTATTGACTTATGAAACAAAATAACTGATAAAGAGAAAAGACCGGACCGCTAACAATGTATATAAGGCATTGGGCGAGTAATAGTTAAATTGAATAATTATGAACATGAATAAACGGTATAGTAAATTGAAAGTTAGGTGTTTCAAAACGCCCAACGCCTAATATACTCACCGTTCTGTGCCATTAAACAGGGCCTCCTTAAAAAGTCGCCCTACGCCCTAAGAGCCTTAAAAATAAAGGGTTTTGGCGGAAAAAAAGATGTCTAAAATGTCTTGAAGTGCGCTGTCCTGAGCGAAGTGCAACGGAGTCGAAGGGCAAGAAAAAGCCGTATATTGCGGGAAAAAGTTTGCACTTATGATTCGATATACACCAGCAAGTGAGAGGAAGTTGTCCTTGTTTAAGACACCCTTTGAGCAGAATTCACTCCCCGATAACAGATGGGTGAAGATGGCAGAATTGGTTCCGTGGGATGATTTTGCATCAGTTCTTCAAAAACGGATGTGCAAAGATAACGGTCGGGGCAGTATAGATTTGCGAGTAGTGCTTGGCGCCTTGTTGGTGAAGTATGTTATGAACCTGTCGGATGAAGAGACGATACGTTATATCCAGGAAAATATTTATGTGCAGTACTTTGTGGGCCTTCCGGCATTTCAAAAAGAACAGGTATTTACGCCGAGTTTATTTGTAACGCTGCGCAGGCGTTTGGGTTTGGAGGGAGTGAACAAGATGAATGAGCTGTTGCTGGAAAGAGCAAAGGAATTAAAATTGGTGCATAGCGGTAAGTATAAGGAGAGTTTGAAGCAGTCAGGAAAGGGTGAGAAAGGGAAGCGTAAAGGAGGAAATAAGGGTGGCAGAGAAGATGTGTTAAGTAGTGCTGGTGCAGAAAAGAGAAATGAGAAAGGGGAGGTGACGCATAAGGGGGTGTTGAAGTTAGATGCGACGGTTGCCCCGCAAAACATTAAATATCCCACGGATGTAAATTTAGTTGCTGCAAGCCGAGAGATGAGTGAGTCTTTACTGGACAAGCTGTACGATACAAATAAATCTTTGTGGCCAAAGAAGCCTCGGACATACAGGCGAAAAGCGAGAGCGAGCTATGTAAAATTTTCGAAAAAACGCAAGTAAGGGCAAGAAGGCCAGCCGACGGGAAAGGAAGCGTCAATTAGGCTACTTGCGCCGTAATATCGGGCATATAGAGGGGATGTTGGACAAGTTGGAGTCATTGGGGATTAAGGTATGCTGGGAGCATAAAGAATGGAAGATGTTCTGGGTCATTCAGGAAGTGTATCGTCAGCAATTAGCCATGCACAGAAACGGGGAGCAAAGGATAGATCACAGAATAGTAAGTGTTTTTCAACCGTATGTTCGTCCGATAAAAAGAGGCAAGAATGGTAAGGATACAGAATTTGGATCAAAGTTGCACATGATGGAAGTAGATGGTTTTGTGATGTTAGAGTATGTGGACTATGAGAATTACAATGAAGCGAATCGCTTAAAGTCTTCGGTAGAACATTACCGTAGAGTATTTGGATACTATCCGTCCTGTTTATTGATAGATCGAATATATTTGAATCGAGAGAACAGGGCATGGTTAAAGGAAAAGGGGATAGCACATTATGGAGTGCCATTGGCTTACCTTCGCCAGGCTCTTATTTTTTCATTTTTTCGCTTCTTGATGGGCGAAAGCAGTCTTTATCGGCCTATAAAAGCCCTTGTGCTGAGGCTCAAAGGCAGATTTGCCAAATTGGCTTTTGAGGATTTTTCATACAGGCAATTAACTTTTAGCTACAGGAGCTTGATTTTGCCTCGTTTTACGGGGTGATTTAGGTTTTTAAGGAGACCCTATTTATGTGCAGTACTTTACAGGACTTCCGGGATTTCAGAAAGAACAGGTGTTTACGCCGGGGTTATTTGTAACGCTGCGCAGGAGCTTGGGATTGGAAGAAGGAGATGAACTGAATAAGCTGTTGGTGGAAAAGGCAAAAGAGCTCGAATTGGTATATCCTCGGGAGGGTGAAAGGACGCACCAAATTAGGCTGCTGTTGAGTCCGTGCAATCCGTGATTCTGGCAATGAAGGTTTTGAATTGGGCTCGTTTTATGGGTATTTGAGGTTTGAGGAGGCAGCACTTTTTCTTTTTTTGGCTACTAAAACTTTAACTGCAAACTATGAAAAAACTAGTATTAATTCTATCAGTGCTCTATTGGAATATAGGGCTGGCTCAAGATGGTTACTATGGCAAACCAAGTAACTATCCTCCAAACGAATTTAAAATTAATACCGCCTATAATTTCGATTACAAAATGACCGGTATTATGACTTATCGCGGTCAAAGGCATCCGTTTGTTTTTTATGTCAACTCAGCAGACGGTTCTTTGGGTGTGAAAGATGACGATATGGCATTTATGTTGGCTCGTCCCGTAGAGTCCGGTGGTGAAAAGTTTAATTTTTCCGTTTTGTTTCCTGATAAAGGAACCAGAATTTATGTTACAATGAACGATCCGGAAGATGGCCCTAAAAAGGTTTGTTTTACTTCCAACAGAAGTTTATCTGCACCGGCACTCCAATTAGAATTTGCTCAAGCTGAAACCTTTCACCGGTTTATGCAAAATGCCACTAAAACATCTGCGGGCAATCATCCGGTTTTTGGACCGCAAGTCCTTTATACGGGTGAGATGAATGGGCAAACATTGAAAGTAACAATCTCTAAAGGAAATGCACCGGTAAAAATCACGCCTGCTCACGTAGGTTATCTTTGCGGTGTTTTTGCAGACGATGACCGTAGGAAAAACCGGTATATCACAAAGTTTGAAATGTCCAACGGGGTAGAAGTTGAAATGCAGGATTTCACCCCTGTCAATTTTATTTGGTCGGCAAGCGGATATGAGGAAATCATGCCGCCTTCTACATACAATGTGGAAAGTATGGCAAATAATCAAGACCGGCTGGACGAAATCAGTAGAAATATGAACGACATTACCCGTAGCATGGACTATTCCAATCCGGATGCTATTGAAATGTCTTCTTTAAAAATGATGATTGAAACCCAACGCTTCAATGCAATAAAAAGCGGGCATCCCGAAAGGCAAATTTCGGAAGCCGATGCCGGTGTTTTAATCAATCGAAAAGCCCGAATAATTGATAAACGTAAAGAATGTGAAAGGTTAAGAGAAATGGGCGATAAAAGCGGCGAAGCTGCTTGTGAAAGACAATTAAGTCAAATGGAATCCGAGTTTGAGGAATTACAACGCAGGTACCTTGATCTATAAGAGCCTCCTTAAAAAGTCGCCTGCGCCCTAATGGCAATTCTCACCTTGCCCCCAAAGTAGCCAAAATCAAGAGAATTCGCACCTCTGACCTATGAAAAACAAGCTCAAGCTGTAGGAGGCAGTTGAGGCAGTATTTAGGGCTTCCTTAAAAAGTCTCACCCTACTCCCCAAGAGCCTTAAAAATAAAGGGTTTTGGCGGAAAAAAAGATGCCTAAAATGTCTTGAAGGGCGCTGTCCTGAGCGAAGTGCAACGGAGTCGAAGGAACAAGAAAAAACCCTATATTGCGCAAAAAAGCTTGCCCTTATGCTTCGAATCGTTTTGGACAGGTATAAAAAATAATATGAATGGATATGGAA
>WAPZ01000368.1 GCA_015520535.1 Candidatus Heimdallarchaeota archaeon | reverse complement strand
GTTCGAATGAGAATAAAAAATGATAATTACGTAATTTTTGCCTATCGTCATTTCAACTGTAGATACAATTTCATTTGTGCGGTTTAAAAATTTATCACCCTAACTAAAAAAATAGTTTTTTTTCCTATAGATGAATAAATGTATACTACGTTGGTATCGAATGCGGTTAGTGTAATTGACGGGTGTTAAGATTAGTATTAAAGAGAATACGTTTAGTTTTTTATTTAGGAGTTCATTCCCTGTATTATTAGTTTTATCTATTTAAATCATAATAAGATGTAGAGTTTTCTAGACCGGGGAGAGTTCAACAAAAGTTTTTTGTTCAGGTAAATATGAAAACCCGCAATTGTAATATCAAAGTCATCTATCGTTAAATTCCATAGACGCTTTAATAAAAATTGAAAGAATAGCGTTTTTTTGGTCATTTGATGTTATCCACTTTACTATATTATGTCTTCCTATTTGTCCAATTATAATGACATTTATTTGACTTCTAACCTATAATAAAGGGAAAAAACGCATAATCCTAACATAATCCCATTTATCAGTAAAAATAAAGCCAATATAGCTTCAATGGGCCAAGGTATGAGGAATATTCCTTTAAAGTAGACATTCAAATACTTTAGGGATGCTACATATAAATACCAACACCAATCATTGAAAAACATGGTAGATGGGGCGGGTGAGGTGAACAATGGAAAGATACCTTGATTTGCAAAAAAGCCCCAGCCAAACCATAAAGTTGCGCTTAAAATACTACTTTCACTGTCTTTCATTTGAGAGTGAATCAAGAAAAATGTGAGGCTAATTGGGAGCAGTGCTAGTGTCAAAAGAGAAAATGCAAGTAAAACTAAAAACATTGGAAAAGTTTTCATTGCCCTATAAATTGTAAACATGGCTGTGACTCCACTAATATAAGGCACCAAAATCACTAAGAGGGGAAGTAAAATAAAATAAAGCAATCTAACCGCCCATTCAGCTCTTTTATTCCATGGAAAACTAAAGATTGTTACAAGGAATTTTCTGTTTAAATCGTCATGAAGCAAATAAACAGTCGAAATTGAGAACAAAACGACTTCAATCAAAAAAATACGAGTCATCAATGGATTTAAAAGATAAATCGCCATTTCATTCGTAAAAATTGGCGTATCAAAACTTGTTTTTACGTATAGTTTGGGAAAAAATCGACCTTGAAAAAACCCGATATTTAAATTTAAATAAAAAACCAATACGACGATTAACATATTATCACTAAGCCTTTTCAGATGATAAAATAACAAGGGATGTCGATATTTTATTTTAAAAAGTATTTTAGGCATTTTTTTGAGATTAGAATGTTCAACATGGTTTATATTTCCCCTTACATACAGCTTAACTATATCATTTGCCAAAAGAACACTGCTTAACACCAAAATTGCACTTATAGGAAGATACCAAGATGAGAGAAGATTTTCGTTAATAGAAATGATAAAATTTGAAATATTCGGACTAGTCTCATTCCCTACCAAAAACCAGCTTAAAATATAATGACCACTTTTTGGGATTGCTACTCTCCAAAATAAACGTTCTTGATCAACTTTAGAAGATAAAAGTGGATAATAGTGAACAAAAAATTCAGTTTTTTGAATGAAGTTACTTTCTTTATTGACTAAAGAAATTAAAAGGTTTTTTTTTGAAGTTTCTAAACTGTTGCTGTAAAATAAATTGTATGATTCGTTAACTAGCTGAATCAGAATAATTTGAATTGTTAACGTCTCAGTACCCGTGTTTCTAAAGAGCAAAGTTCTATTAGCACTGATTTCAACTTTGTCTCCTACTTGCAAAAAAGATATCATTGAGTAATGTAAGAATATTTCATTATTTTCTTCAATTGATATTTTTTTGGTTTTAATTTCATCCATTACAGCCGGTTGTTGTTCAAAGAAGTCAAAATAGATGAAAATCGAAGTTATCACAAAGAATAACGCAAGAGCTTTTAGAAACTGAAGTTCTTTTGCAATATGAGTAC
>WAPZ01000367.1 GCA_015520535.1 Candidatus Heimdallarchaeota archaeon | reverse complement strand
GTATAATTATCATAAATATAGTACCAAGAATAAGTAATAACAAATTATAAGGGAAGGTCAACAATAGAAGCGAAAAGCCGCTACTTTGATTTTTATTAGTTGACTGATTATTGCTCGTATAATTTAACCACAAAAAACTAATAAAACCATTTCGTGTGCCGCTAATATAACTTTTTCCCTCTGTTACTGGAAAGTCATCTGAATCAGTTTCACCTACAACTATAACAAAATCCGATTCTTGCTTCAATACTGCTATACCAAGTCCTCCTTCAAATGAAGATCCACCAAGATAGGTACTCCATCTTAATGTGCCATTAATGTTAAAAGAACTTATAACGACATCCCCACCTATTGAATTCTGTGTTCCATCATTATATGTAGCATCAAATGCCTGTAAAATGGGAAAATCAGCTGATCGTGTATACCCAACTAAATAAATGTGGTTTTGGTTGTCAACCGAAATTGCATAAGCATGGTCTTGAGCTGAACCCCCTAAATAACTACTCCACATTAGTGTACCATTTACATCAACCATTGCTACAAAAATATCTACAATGCCACCATTAAAAGATGGATCATAACCCTTATTATTAGTAACCGGGAAATCACTAGAAAAGGTATCTCCCGCAATTATAATGATATTATTAGACTGAACAACACTCACGCTGGTTGCACTGTCTTGTTCACTGCCACCAAGGTAGGTGCTCCAAAGTAACGTGCCATTGGCAGAAAATTTAGCAGCAACAGCGTCCCATACACCATCAAGAGTTGTATCAAATGCATTGCGCGTTGGAAAATCTGCGGAATTAGTAGTACCGACAATAAAGATATTGTCTTCGGCATCCACATCCACATCATACCCTATTTCGACATTACTGCCACCAAGGTAGGTGCTCCAAAGTAACGTGCCATTGGCAGAAAATTTAGCAATGAAAAGGTCCGATTGTCCGGTAAAGGGTGTTGTTTGTTGAGTAACGCGGGTTTGAGTAAGAGGAAAATCACTTGAACTGGTGTAACCTAATAGGATGATGTTGTTTTGGCTGTCAACGGCAATTTTTCTTCCATAATCATCTTTACTGCCACCAAGGTAGGTGCTCCAAAGTAACGTGCCATTGGCAGAAAATTTCGCAACAAAAGCATCACTAAGACCACCATTAAAAGTACTATTAATGCCATTAACTGTGGGAAAATCGGTAGAAAAAGTATATCCGGTTACAATGATGTTGTTGTTACTATCTGTGGAAATACCTCCAGCATAATCGTGGTAACTGCCCCCGAGATAAGTGCTCCAAGTGGTTGTGAAGATACTAGATGTGAAAGTAGGAATCGTAGTTATGTGGTCTGTAAGAGTCGGTGTTTCATTATTATCACCATCAGTTATGGCAATATTTAATTTAGTAACAAAAACATCATAATCACCGTTGTATGTCGGATCAAAGGCATTGGTGGTAGCTGGAAAATCGTTTGAATTGGTTGTACCGGTTACAGTTACTGTAGCAAAGTTGCTGGTGGAAAAAATTTCATATTCACCTTTTTTTGCAGTATTTTGATCTGGATAATCACCATATTCAGCCACAGATACATCTTCAATCCAATCAAAGCCCGTCCCGCCAAGTAACTGACTTGCTTTTAATTTCACACCGCTTGTTACTTTTCCCGAAACTGAGCTGATAACACTGAAATTATTATGTGTATCGCCACTAGATTTTATCTTCCATGAAGTGTTTGCATACTGGTTATTTAAGCATTGATTTTGCTGAAAATATTGTTGTTGGGCATGATCTAGAATTAATTGTTGTTGAAACTGTTGTGGTGATGATACATTACTTTTTTTTGCGCTACACGGTAACAATCGCGGTAAATTGCTTTTGTTTTCAACTTGACGATCATTAACAAAAAGAAACATGTGAACATAAGCAAAAACCTGAGTTACACTTTGTGTTACAGCAAACGGATGAATAAAACTAATAATAAGAAAGAAAAAAAAGAAAAAGACTTGAATCCTTTTCGTTTTAGTTCTAGTTATCAAAGCGCCACTTTTCATCGTCATGCTTTTATCTCCTTAATTTGTTTAATTTTTCTATATCTATTTTTATTATTATGTGGGACATGGAATATAGGGACCAGGATCTTGGTTAATGTAGAGTATAGGGTCTTCATTGCACCAGATGACAGTCACACGAAATCCATTGTCACCTTGATAAGAGGGATAGGGAGGGGACATTGCTTGGGATTTCCACCAGTAAGCAACCACTGTAATCTGATCCAGCCATTCATCGTAAAAATTCTTGTTCATGGCGTTTCTGACTTCAGCATGTGAAGTTGTTTTATAGATAATTATCGCATCTTCTAATGCGCCATTTTCGCCATCATAAGGATCCTCTTTATCGCGATATTCGATTAAGTAAAATTCATGTGGGTCATTATTTGCAGTTTTATAGGCAAGAATGGATGTTTCACTGGAATATTTTGACGCTGGTGTCAATGTATATATTCCTTGTTCACCATTATTTTTTAAATTCAAAGAAAACCAATGTAATGCCCACTTGTAGTAAGAGTTTGGATGCGCACTATTAGCTCCCATTAAGGACCAGTAATTCCATGCATTGGTGTTTTCATACTGAATAGGATGGCCTAAAGACAAAACATGTCCAAACTCATGAGCTAAGGCCCATGGATTGGGATTTTGCAAGAAAATTAATGGAAGGACAGCTCTTCCGCCGAGTTTATAAGAAGCACTACCAGAGCCACCATCATTAGTTGAATATATATTAAAATAACCAGTTGCAACGCCTCGTGTTGAAGTATAATACACCACTATGGAATCTGTAAGGTAAAAATTGTAATCCGGGTCAATTTGCTGAATCACAGCAGCAACGAAGTTTGCATGGTCTGAATCAGCAGATCGTGAATCCCAGGATGATTTATACCATCCCATAATATTGCGAACTTTATAGGTAAACTGACTGGCCGAAAACTGGTTATAAAGCGTTTGTAAGGTAGTAGCAATACTTGCCGCATTAGCCATTAATTGAGATTTTTCTTCGTTAGATAGCTGAAAATCGCTGGTTTCAACTAGAATAATATCAAAAAAACGAGTTCCTTTAATACCTTTATCATCCTGAAGATTAATTTGATCAACACGGTCATAATTGATGTATTTTTGGATGGTAGTACGAATTGGTGTATGAACATCGTAATCAAAAACGATTGCATTAAAAGTATGGGTGCCTTTTTTCACAATATAGGAACGAGTGATTGTTTGGCCATTATTCAACCACACACTTTCTTTCCATTGACCATCCAAATACAAATTTACCCATGCTGCATTTCCACGTGTGTTGGTTATTTTTAGTGTCCAATCATAAATGGAAGGCGGTGGGGGAGGCGGAAAACAAATGATTTGAGTTGTAATGTATGGGCAAATAACGAGATTTGCTTTTAAGGATTCAACAATAAAATTTGAGCGAAATCCATCAGCATTTGGAAAAGAAGTAAGTTTCTTGTTAGTATATACGGTGAAAGAAGGATTATTTGATTTAGGGTGGCTAATTACAAAATTGTTTAAAAAATTTTGGTTTGAAAAAGGGTCAAAATTGGCAGAATTAAGATTTTTTTTAGATACAGCCCATTGCGTATCGCGTTGGTTTATATGGTCAAAAGTAAAAAAATGGTGTTTTTTATTCTGGGAAGTTAAATTTAGAGACGAATATGTATCTTCTGTCGAAGCCATAAATGTATTGGTTATATTCATTAAAGCCAATCCAAGATGAAGCATTTCAAAAGAAATTGTTATAAATAAAAATGTTATTATTGCGTTTTTTATAGATTTTTTGACATTCATTTGCGGCTTCACCAACATGGTTATTTCAATTAGAGTTGTTTTTGCCTTAATTAGGCAACCCTTACTTTTTGGAAGAATATTTAAAAAAGTATTTTTAACGGAACAGACAATTTACTGGTTGAAAGCTCATATGAAGAATGAAATTTATTACATGGGTTG
>WAPZ01000366.1 GCA_015520535.1 Candidatus Heimdallarchaeota archaeon | reverse complement strand
GTTATGAAGAATCAGCAATATTATGAAGAGGTCGCCAAATATTATGATACGGATGCACAAAACTACGAAGACAGGTACAGAGCGAATTCTATATTGAATCTCATACGACACGATTTTCGAAAAACAACAGAATCTTTTTTTAAAAATAAAACACCACAAAATATACTAGAAATTGGTTGTGGACCCGGAATTGATGTTATATATTTTTCCAAACGCTATCCGCATGCAACTATTTATGCAATTGATGTTTCACCAAAAATGGTTGAACTTGCACAGAAAAATGTCAAAAAACACGCAATTGAAAACGCTAAAATTAGTGTTGACACGCTTTCAACTTTTTTATCTAAGGCTTACACTGAAAATCTACAATTTGACCTCATTTTTAGCTATTTTGGTGCTCTCAACACCGAAGTCAATCTTACCAGTATAGCTAATCATTTGGCCGTTCTTTCTAAAAAAAAGTCAATTACGGTATTAACTTTTGTAAACCGCTGGTACCTTATGGATGTTATTCTACATGCACTATTATTAAATCCACAAAAAACATTGCTACGTCTCAAAAACCATTGGCGTGGATACTCACCAACTAAGAAATTGAATAGTTATACACGATCTTTTCGCGAAATTCGTAAAATTTTTTCTAAAAAATTCAAAATCGTTCTTACTAAAGGATATTCAATCATATTTCCACCATGGTACAGCAATATTGGAAATAAAATTGCTCAATCATCCTTAGGAAGATTTTTATGGCATACAGATCAATTTTTAAATCATTCGTTCTTTAAATATTGCGGTGAATATTCTCTTTATGCCATGAAACCGACGTGCCGCTAGCAAATCTCCACAATTTCCACCCACCACAAAAACTCGCAACGTAACCCTCTTGATTTTTAAAATAGAAAATTTAAAAACGTCATACCAGGATTTTGAATGTGGTAGCCATGACCCGTAAAAAGCACGACTATTTTGGCACCTTAGAAGTCGTCTTAACTTATCATCTGCATAAAGCTCTAAATCACCTTAAAACTGCACTTTTTGAACCACGTTTTTATCCGGACGCCTTTCATTCCTATCTTCAGCCTCTAGACCATTGGGAAGTGAATATCGACCCCGCCACCTCCGCATTACTCCACGTCAAGGTCCGTTTAACCTTGTTGGGGAGACAACGAACCTTCAAACCAGATATAATCCTCCATAACCGCCACAATGACCTTTTGATTCCCGTCGAAATCGAAACCATCTGTTCGTGGCAGACAGTCGCTCAAACCCTCGTGTATACCGGTTTAAGCTCTTATACTGCCCTTCAACGTCTTCCTAAAACTCAGTTAACATCCGAAATGAGTTCCGCTGTCAGTTCATTTGTGGTTTTTTTTCGGTCCCCGCCGGAAATTGCCCATACCCTTCACTTTTACCATATCCGCTTAGTAACGCTTCTAAAACCGAACACACCTTACGAACATTATCTTGAGTTCCCTCAAACAACACCAATTGGCTTGTTACAGCGACTAGTTCAGCATGAAGACATGCAGTTGCTGAAACACGTGGCAACCACGTCCGATTTAATTGCCTTGAATAAGATTTTTATACTCCAAAATCTGCTGGTACATGGAAGTGAGAAAATGAGTCACAGCATTAAAGAATTAGAGCATAAAGGTCTGCTAGACCTCAAAACCTTAGAAAAAGAGGCAACACAAGAATTACCTCCTGAATACATGCGTTATTTCACCCCCGAACAACTGCGTGGTCTTACCCCCGAACAACTGCGTGGTCTTACCCCCGAACAACTGCGTGGTCTTACCCCCGAACAACTCACTGCACTGTTCGCCGAATTAGCAGAAAAAGATCCAGAGACACTGAAAATAATCGTTAAACGCATTCCCAAAAAAGTAAAAAGCCTATTATTACAAATTCTTACCGAAGAACAAGATGAAGAAGCCTAAGATTGTGATTTTTTCTTGTTTTAATTGAGCGTTTAACATCCCATCAATCTCAATCTTTT
The DNA here is from genome assembly GCA_015520535.1 of Candidatus Heimdallarchaeota archaeon. GTDB lineage: Archaea > Asgardarchaeota > Heimdallarchaeia > Hodarchaeales > S146-22 > S146-22. The sequence goes on along the minus strand of WAPZ01000366.1, from coordinate 1,712 downwards.
CTGAAAAATAGTTAAGTGAGCTCTAAGGCATAAATAAAATTTTTTTCGCCTAAATTTATTCTTATATCTGCTAAGGGCTCTTTCGAAAGGTCTTTAAAACCAAATTGTTCGAGTATCGATAATTTTTTTTGGCTTTTGAGGAGAATTATATGTAATTGCTTGACGTACGCAGTTCGAATAAGTTCTTCTATGATATTTTCAAGAATTTGCGTGAGAAACTGGGGATATGATATAGTGAATCGTGCAATTCCAATATTTTCTTCGACTTCTTTGATCTGAATCACGCCAACAACGGTATTGTTGATAAAAGCAATTAATGAAAAGGTTTTTTCCGAATTTGCAGTAAGTTCTTCTATCAAGTCATGAAGATTACGTTCGTTTTGTGTAATCGTCGCAAGATTTATTGTTGTAATAATTTGTTCAGGTGAAACCGGATGAAGTTTTTGAAAAAAAATTTTAAGTTTTTCTTTGTCGGTTGTAGAAAGGCGTCGGATATAAAGTAATGAATTTTCTTCGGCATTTTCCATAAAAATCACTTGTACTTGAAAAAATGGAGAAAAAAGATTTACTTACATCTCATATACATTTAATGGTGTATATGGTGACGGAATTTCGGGTTTATTTTGAAGGATTTCCTCGATTCTATTAAGCGTATCCGCGTCTAGTTTTACGTCACTGGCGCCAACATTAGTTTTTACGTGCTCCGGCTTTGTGGCACCGGTTATTGCACTGCTAATTTCTGGTAGTCGTAAGATCCATGCTAGGGCTAATTGTGACATGGTTATATCGAGCTCTTTTGCAATTTCAGTAAGTTTTTTGACTTTTTCAATAACTTCGGGGGTTAACTGCTTTTTTAGGTTTTCATTCCAGCTTGCTCGGCTTCCTTCGGGTATTCCTTCATTGTATTTTCCCGTTAAAATGCCATACATAAGCGGACTCCACGGAGTAATTCCAATTCCATTATAACGTGCTGTATCTAACACGTACATTTCAATATAGCGATCTAACATATTGTATCGTGGTTGTTCTACAACCGGTGGCCGTGCCCCGAGTTCTTTAGCGACTCGAACTGCACGTTCTAGTTGATGTGCGGTCCAGACACTTGTTCCCCAATAAAGAATTTTTCCTGCTTCAATTAAATCAGTCATAGCCAATACGGTCTCTTCAAGGGAACTATGCCAATCGAATCGATGGCAGTAATAAATATCAATGTAATCGGTTCCGAGACGCTGTAAGCTCTTATCAATGCTTTCCATGATATGTTTTCGACTTAAGCCGCGGTTGTTAATATTGTCAGACATTGGCCAAAACACTTTTGATGAAATAACAAGATCACTACGTTCATAATCTTTGATAAAAGAACCAACAATTTTCTCTGCATTACCACGGGCGTATACATCTGCAATATCTATAAAATTAATGCCAGCATCAATTGCTGCCGTCAAACATTTGTGACTTTGCTCTTTTTCTAATTTATTACCATAGGTTAACCATGCACCTATACCAATTTCACTGATTCGTAGCCCAGTTCTTCCGACTCTTCGATATTTCATATTTTTATCACCGCTACACCATTTTCTATGTTTCTTTTTATTTTTTATTTTGCGGTAAAAAAAGTCATTTCGCTATTTATTTAAACATGAGAAAAATGTTGTTAAAACAGATTTAAAAATGGTTTTGTTTGTATGGTGACGATAGACGTGTGGTATGTG
>WAPZ01000365.1 GCA_015520535.1 Candidatus Heimdallarchaeota archaeon | reverse complement strand
TGAAAATTTAAAGTAAAGAGGTAATTTATAATGACAAATCGAGTAGCATTAGTTGCAATAGGTGAAACAAAATACGATGAGCATTGGGATTATTCTCTTCGTGATTTGGCTAGTATGGCGGCACAAAAATTATATATGTCCATATTTGATCGCTTTGACTATCGAAATATCGAGAGTATTTTTGTCGGCAATGCTGCCTCCGCTGCATTTACAGGACAACTCCATCTTAATGCTTTTGTAGCTGATGCCATTGGTTTAACAAATAAACCTTCACTAAGAATAGAAGCTGCTGATGCCTCGGGTGCCGCAGCAGTACGAGCTGCATACTTTGCAATTAAAAGTGGTATGTTTAATACGGCTTTAGTTTTAGGAATAGAGAAGATGACAGAATTAACAGTGAGCACACAAATTAACACCGTTCAAAGCTCTGTATTAGACAGAGAATGGGAAGAAGACGCCGGACTTAGTTTAGCGGCAGCATATGCAATCATGGCACGTAAGCATTTCGAAACATATGGAACCACGCGCGAACACCTAGCCGCGGTGTCGGCAAAAAACCATGAACACGCGGTTTTAAATCCAAATGCACAGTTTAGACGAGCGTTCTCCATTGAACAAGTCCTAAAAGCGACAATGGTAGCTGAACCCCTCAGTTTACTTGATTGTAGCCCCACTTCGGATGGCGCGTCCGCAATTCTTTTAGCAAACGAAGATCTTGCACGAAAAATCACGGACGATCCAATTTGGATTTCAGCAAGCGCACAAGGTAGTGATACTATAAGTTTAATGGCACGTGATTCTTTAACAACATTAAAAAGTGTTCGTTCTGCTGCCGAAGATGCTTACAAACAAGCAAAAATAGCGGACCCAAAAAAAGAAATTAAACTAATTGAAGCACATGATTCGTTTACTATCACAGAACTCCTTGCTTTAGAAGGCTTAAAAATTTATGAACCCGGACAAGCTGGTCCCGCAACTTTAGCCGGTGAAACGCACCGTGAAGGTAGTGGTATTCCAGTAAACGTTTCTGGAGGCCTAAAAGCAAAAGGACATCCGCTGGGAGCAACCGGTGTCGGACAACTGGTCGAACTGGCATTGCAAATGTGGGGAAACGCCGGAGAACGACAAGTTGATGATGTGGATCGTGCTTTAGCTGTCTCTATAGGCGGAACTGGTGCCACTTCATTCATTCATATTCTTAGTCGCTAAAAATTACACCTTCATTCAAGACAGAAACAAAATTTACGCAACAAAAGAAAAAAAGATGCTGACTAATAAAAATATTAATAATGACTTGAGGTGAAAGCTAATGGTTGAACAATCGATTCCCCTTTATTGGAGAACACGCCAATTTCGTTATCGTTTAATGGGAACTAAATGTGAAAAAGATGGAAAAGTTTATTTTCCACCGCGAAAACTCTGCCCAGAATGCGGTGAGATCCTAAATAAAACCGTTCTTCTGCCACGAACGGGAAAAGTAGTCAGTTATAGTGTTGTACACAATGGTCTTTCAAATCGAGAAGAAGAACTTCCCTATGCAGTTGGGTTAATCGAACTAGATGACGGCACTCGTGTCGTTGGGCAAATTATAGGAATACCACCTGAAAACGTCTCTATTGGAATGCGCGTAAAATTTGCCTTTAGAAAATACGGAGCAGCAACCAACAGTGCAGTGATAAGGTACGGCTATAAATTTGTGCCAGAAACCTATCCAAATGTCAATTTATCATAAAAATCCCCGCGTGGCAGTGAAATACAATCTGATAATTGACAATCCTTTTCTTTTCTTTTTATCCTTAAAAAACACACTAACACACAGTTTTAAATGAAAAAAATTAAAAACTTTATTGAGTTGGATTTAGTTGACAAACACTTTCTTTTTCATGAAAACACGTGTCATAATATAGGTGATAAACATGGCTGAACGAATTAAATGCCCAAAATGCGGTTCACATCGGGTAAAACAAATAGAAGACAAGAGTAGAGTACTAAGTTATGTTGCACATCGTCCAATTTATGCTAAAATATACCTATGCGGTGATTGTGGACACAAATTTGATCTTGAAGAACTGAAACACAGCTAAAACGCTAGACGTATGCGCCAAAGAACAACACACATCCTATTTTATTATTTTTTTATCTAAAAATGCAACCGTAATAATATTTAAGTATTAAAGAATAATTGGAGGCTTTTAATTGGAAATTGACGCTGCGGTTCCCTTGGAATTGGAAAACCTTACCGACCTAATTCAAATGGCAATCGGTTCAAAACGCCACGAAGCGCCATCACTCTTGGTATTCCAGCATAATAATGAATGGATTTTCTGTTCCATTACTGTGATACCGGGCTGGATGAATTTAAAAGGGTTACCACTCTTGGTATTTGCGAGAACTAAGGATGAGCCAAAAGGACATTTTATTAAATACGACTTACGTGCTTCACGTGAAGAACGAATAAAATTTATAGATTCGCCAACACAAGTGGACTTAACAGACTTACCATCAGGACTGGTTCAATTACTTCCGATAATTCGGCTTAAAGAACCGCCAAAGTTTTTCAAAATCGAATAAAAAGGATGCATTAGCCGAAAAATCCCATTTTTTTCATCCGTGTCGGTTTAATCAAATAAAAAAATTTTTTAACAACGAAATTTTAGAATGTATATGAGAAAAAACGATAAAATTGCACTTTAACATTCATTTAATAAAATAAGAGATACAAACTAGCATTATTGTGGAGGTTTATACAATAGAAGTCCCCATTCGTTGTTTCACATGTGGAAAAGTTATTGGTCATTTGTTTAAAACATACCAAGAAAGAATAAAAAAAGAGGATCCAGCTAAAGTGCTTGATGACCTCGGTTTGAAAAGATATTGTTGTCGACGCCATTTAATTACACATGTGTCGATTATTGATCAAATTCTTCCATTTAATAAACCAATCGCGTATGAATAATCGAAGAATTGTATTTTCCTTCCCTTACTTATGACCTTAAATAATATGGTCTATATCATCCATTTTTCTCCCACTTGTCAACCATTTCTCTGGAATTACGGCAATCTAAAGAAAAAGTCATAATGACAAGTCGTAAAATATAGCCGGGTGGTGTAGTGGTCCAGCATGGGGGACTCTGGATCCCCTGACCCCAGTTCGAATCTGGGCCCGGCTACCAGTTCTTATCTTTCCTTTTAATCACTCTTGATACGGGTATAGTTTTTTATTTTTTCCCCGTTGTCCTAAATATAATTAATCCCTGGCGAGAAAATTTGTATAAAATTGCGGTAATGTCAAAAAATCGTAATTATTTTCCAACGTTTGAGCTTTTACAGGAATTAACTCGAAGAAAAGACACCATGGGATTTTATTGGTATACTCCAGCTGTTGATCTTCTTCTTACCCCACAGGGAAAAGATAGGCTTTACCATATTGGACAAAACGTTTTACATAATGTTGACTATGTCATACCACGAATTGGAAGACAACAAACAGAGCATGCATTGATGATTTTGCATTTTTTAGAAAAGCATGACATTCCAGCCAGTTTAAATTCACGTGCTCTTCTTTTAAGCCGGAATAAATTCTTGACCTATTTAACATTGAGTAAGCATGGTATTCCCTTTCCTAAAACCGCGCTCATAACGACAAGTTTTTTTCCGGAACGGATATTAAAATCATTTACGTTTCCCATTGTTTTAAAATTAATGGATTCTTTTGGTGGCATGGGAACAAGTTTAATACATGATGTGCAGCAGTTAAAAGAAACACTCCAACTATTGGCAACATTGAATGTTCACAAGGTTATGATTCAAGAATACTTAGTTCCCTCGAGTTTTAAGTCGATGGACTATCGTTTTTTTGTAGTCGGAGATGAAGTTGTAGCTGCAATGAAGCGTGAAAGTCGACAAAAGACGGAATGGAGAGCTAATTATAGTTTGGGTGCAAAAGTAAGTTGTTATAAACCCAAAGAATGGGAAATTGAATTGGCATTAAAAATTAGTAAGATTATAGGCATTAAAATTGCGGGCATTGATTTTCTTCCAACACGTGAGAAACTCTATACCTTAGAAATAAACGCATGTCCCGGATGGAAAGGCCTTCAAGAAGCTTGTGACAGCACAAAAATCGCAAAAAAAATTATTGATTTCGTAGTAAGTGAACTGAAGAAATAAAAATATGAGCCAATTTCAACTCCGTTTCATTAGCGAAAAGATAAAAACATCAAGATATATGATTTATTTGATAAGAAGTAAACTATCATTTAAAGAAAAAATGAAAAGGATTCACTCTAAAAAATCGTAGTAAGAGGTATTAAG
>WAPZ01000364.1 GCA_015520535.1 Candidatus Heimdallarchaeota archaeon | reverse complement strand
AACTTAAATTTGATAAGAGACGTAGGTCAAAGTCTTTAGAAAAGTCCTCTAGAACCGCTTTCACCTGAGGAAAAAATTTGATTGTGAACCCCTCAAAATATGCATTGACCGCTTTTTCGGCAACTTGGTAGGCCACCGAGATTCCCATTTCCTTGAATATTTCTTGAATAATATCAGCATTTGTTCGCTCAATTGCGGTCTTTTTCCGCCATTCAAAATAGGCTTCCATTTTTTCTATATACTTTTCTTGAAAGACATTATATGGAATGCGATATCCTCCATCAATCAATACTTTATGTGCTTTTTTTAAGGAAGTTTCCCGATCAAACGTTTCTATATAGACCAATGTATCAAATAAGTCAAAAATCACAAGTTTTAGCACGGTAATCGACCTCTAAATAACATATTTGGCGCTTACTAATAAATTTTGTGCTTCTAGTCCGCTATTAGGGATAGGTTTGGTAGAAACATACATATTCCAATACGAATAATTTTGGCACACGCTTTTAAAAGTGTGAAAAAAAGTAGTTACATGACGTTCTTTCTTAAAGCCCTTCTTTTGATTAGTTGTAATAAATGTGAGAAGAAAACGGTGAATTTTTATGGTAAAAAGAAGATTCCGAGTAACTACTGACCCACGATTCGATGTAGATCAAAACGATATTGAAATTGTTGAACGAAAGGGAATGGGCCATCCAGATTCATTGACTGATAGTATCGCGGTATTAATTAGTAGTCTCTATTCAAAATACACTTTAGAACACTTTAATGGAATTGCACATCATAATATAGACAAAGTTGTTATCAGCGGGGGTGCGGCTGAAGTCAAATTTGGTGATGGACAACAAACTGAACCCGTATTTGTGAATTTTGTAGGACGTGCCATTCGAGAATTCACGGATTCAAATAAGAGTAATAGTAAAGTCCAAAAACTGAAAAAAGTTCCGCTTTACATACTGGCGAAAAATGCAATTGAACAAGTGTTTAATGGGATTGTCCCGAGTCTAGAATATTTGTATGATGTAAATGAAGTAAAACGCGGTTCAGATGATCTTATTGCTAATTATGAAACTGACAATGAGGTCCCACACGCCAATGATACTTCCTTTGCCACTTCTTGGGCACCCTTGTCACACGTCGAAAACATGGTCACTTCCTTGGAAACATATCTAAATACTGAATATCGCCAGCGACATTCATGGTTGGGTCCCGACATCAAAATTATGGCCCGACGAATCGATGATGAAATTATTCTGAATGTTGCCGCCGCATTTATAGCCCATGAAATTGAAACACCCGAAGAATACATTAATTATCGTTCACAGCTCCATGAGGATATTGCTAAATTTGTTAAACTCCCTTTAGAAAATATATACGTCAATACAGCCGATATTGATGAGCAAAACGTTTTTTATTTGACTGTTACTGGAACAAGCTTGGAACAGGGTGATGATGGAGCGGTTGGCAGAGGAAATCGTATAACTGGTGTCATTGCACCCTATCGACCACAGACACTCGAAGCTATTGCCGGTAAAAACCCCAATAAGCATGTTGGAAATTTTTATAACGTATGGGCAACCTTAATCGCACGAAAAATCTATGAAGAACTTGGCGTTAAAAACACAGTAGCGTTAGTTTCTACCATCGGCAAACCAATAACAGACTGTGACATTTTCATAACAACTGCCGACGAAGCTAACTCCTCAGACATCCAAGCTATAGCTGAAGAAATCATCCAAAATTATCAAATTATTACCCGAAAAATCATAGACCTTGACCTAGATATGTATCCCTTCTATTACATTCCAAAAAAATAACGAAATCGGTTGATTATAATGTCAGAAACGTTTACTTTAGACGACGCAAAATGGTGGTTCGATAAAAGCAAAAAAATTGCCGTGGTCGGATTTTCAAATACACCGGGAAAAGCCGCTCATGATGTCCCCAAAATACTGCTAGAGGAAGGCTTTCAACTTATTCCAGTGAATCCACGCTATGAAGAAATTCTCGGACTAAAATCTTACAAACGATTGCGTGATATTCCTTTTACAATCGACATTGTAAATGTTTTTCGCCCGTCAGCTGAATTACCACAAATAACCGAACAAGCCATCCGGATCGGCGCCAAAGGTGTCTGGGCTCAACTGGGTATCGCTCATCCCGCCGCAAAACAACTTGCCACAGCTCAAAATCTCCGCTATGTCGAAAATAAATGCTTCAAGGTAGAATATTTCCGATGGAAAACACGATTAAAAAGCGCGTAAATGTATTTCCCGCATTAAATCTCTTTTATTTTTTTGCACAAAAGTCAATACAACTCCGACGATCAAAACGAAACTTTTGGTAATAATATTCGGTCAATAATGCCAATGGAAGATCGAAAACCTTATATTCTTCATTGTCACGTTTTTTTATCGCAAATACATGATTCCAAGTTAACACCGGGATTTTTGGATGTGTTCTCTTAAATGACAGCTCTGTTTCACCTGAATATTTTCCATTAAGATGGATTGAAAAGATATTTTCTTTTCGCTCAGTGAAACGCCGTTTAAAAGTAACTTTAGTGTGATCAGAGATAAAAACGTCCGGATTAGCTGAGGAGTCCGTTTCATATTTTATAATGGCAATTTGACCCGTTTTTCTTTCTATTTTGAGTACTATTAGTTCCATGTCTTGATATGATCCATAATAAAAAATACGAAACGCTTTATAGATAAAATGGATTATCGGATTCGGATGTACTTCGTCGGGCCATACCACTCTATATATTATTGTAAGATGCATGTCATTGTTTTTAACCACTTCATAAAACATGAAAGAAGGGTCTGGTCCACGTAATTGAACGGATTGTTCGATCAATGGTTTGTATTTATGGGCGAGTTCTTGTGCAGTTGCTTTTTTATCCTTAATAAGAATGTCCTCTTTCGGATCATAGATCTGATAATTTCTTGAATGTGGCTTTAAAATTCTCTTTAACAGCCAATCAATTAATATAACTATAAAAAAATGTGAAACTATTAAATTTAGAAGTAATACACCATCAATAAACGTCATTTTTCATCCTATCATTTAAATAATTTAAATCAGAGTGGCTTTTGAGTTGCTTTAAAAGCAAAACTTATAAATTTTTTGTCTCAAATATAAGTGACAGTTAGATTTTAAATCATGCGTCGAATCATAGTAAATTACATCATTTTTCAAAGATTTCTCCTAGAATGAGAATTTTTTTATAACTATCTTTTATTGCGCTTATAAGTTGTATAAGGAGGAGTTTTATAGATGGCAAAGGAGTTTCTTATACCGTTATCCGGTTTAGCTTTTTATGCAGTCTATTTAGCTGTTATTTGGCCAATTAACGTTTTAATGATGATGCGCTTAAAAGAATTGCCCTCAGATGTTCAAAAATATGCAAAATGGCTGCCACTCTCAAACATTTTTCTAGCTCTCGGGGACACATTGGCTTTAATTGGATATTCCTTAGCGTATTTTAGTCCCACAACGTATGGTGATTTTACACTCTTCGGTTTCCAAGGACAATATGCAATTTTAGGTGTCATTTCCACTTCTTTGACGGTTTCATTTTACTACCTCTTTCTTGGGATGTATTATCGTGCTAAATTTAACGCTGGTCAAAACAATGCCGTTATGTGGATCATTTATGTGTTCTTTATCATACGAATCATCTTACATTTCAATCCTCAAAATATCTGGTTTTCAACGCAACTAGTTGAGAGAGGAATTCCAGAAGGAACACCTAATTATACGGCTTGGCTGAGAAATGCACCATTTTATGTGTATGGCTTATTAGCTGTGGCACTTGTCGGATGGTATTCCTATAAAGCATATAAGGAAAAAACACCCGAAGATTCTTCGCGACGTGTCGATTATTACATGATTCTTGCAGTTATCGCCATTCTTGTCTCATTTTTCTTCTATTCCATTGATATTTTCTTATCTCACTTAATAACATCAACAATCATCGTTTTCACTTATATTTTCAAGACCATTGCGTATGTTGTCGCTGCTATCTTCATGTATTTAGCTGAATTTAAGAAATAATTTTTTCCTATCATTTTCCTTTTTTCTAAGGCGATTCAAAATAGAACCGCTTTAACACGTTTATAAAACTCGCTCTTTTGAAAAGAATTAACATCTTGCTATCTATTATATTTATTTTCGAAAACTTGAAAGACTTGGCTTTTGTGTAGAAAAAGTGTCGATGTTGCAAAAAAGCAAATCCTTCGCCTTAAAACATATTAAGTGGTATTACTACTTGAAGGACATATAAAAATTATGACAGCAAGAAAGGAAGGATTTTTATGCATTTAAAGAAAGAAATTCATTATATTTTGACACAATGTGATGTGTGTTCGGCAGAATATGTGATAACAGCATTCAGTTATCGGGATGTATTTGGTTGTACGTTAGCAGTAATCCTTGAAAAACCGATTAGTCATCAAAATCATAAAAATATGAATCTCCCTACCAATCAAATGATTTTTCAGTCAACGGATGAATTTTGGCACCATATTATGCCAAATGATTCCAATTTAATCTCAGAAGTCGCCTTGTCCCCAATCAACAGTAATGTTCTCTCCAAAGCCTTTGTGTTCTCTCATGACACTTCCTGTCAAATTGTTTCTACTACATATCAGTTAATCGAATATCTCGAAGATGAAATTTTTTCTGATCCAGATATGTCTTTAGAGGTATTTTCACAGTCTTTCAATCAAATCCTCGAAAATTATCTTGCTACTCTTAACCAACCTAAAAATTCTTCTGTTATCCAGTTAGGACAACAGCTTAATCAATTACTGAATGTAGTAAACCAGTTTGTCAAATCACTCAATCCATATTACAAAGTAACCAATGACGTTTTCGAGTCTTTAATCCAAACTCTCTTTCAAATCGTCTTAAATGCGGCAAATTTTTCTCCCGAAATTCAATGGATATTGGACGCTCATTCTACCTTGCCTAACTCGTCGATTAAAACATCAAATGGCTCCCATCTATATTCTCCAGATGGCGAATACGTTACATTGATAGAAGAAATATCAAAATTATAATGATATCCAATATGTGGTGCACGAATTTGGTAATAAAATAATTTTAACTCATCTTGCGCTTCAGAAAGAAAATCACGGAGCATCATATCAACTGATGAAATCCAAGCATCAGGAATCATACTAACGTTTACAAGACAATTTTTGTTCGAAAAACAAATCATATTAGGTAAAAGAGAAAGTTTTTCGGTTAGAGATGTTATACCGGCAGATTTTCCTACAGCTAGACAAATTAGGCGATTTGGGAGCTTAATTTTTTGAAAGAGATAAACAGGATGTATCACTTTTTTATCTAGCAAAGAAGTAATTTGATCGACTATCCATGTGGTGCTTCGATTTAAATCTCTTCCTAAATGCTCATAATGACCGGAAATGACAGCTGGATGTGATATATGTTTAAGCATTTTTAATTCTGCTTGCGTTATTGGTTGAGGGTCTGCTTTCAGCGGCAGTTCTGTCCACAGTGGCCTTGGTGTAGAATTTTTACCGTCAAATAATGGTATTTTTTCCCATGATTTTTGTTTCCAATCCTTTAATTGTTTTAAATTCCAAAACCATTTGTGCTTTTTCAGTTGTATAGTTAAATTTCCTATTTTGTTTAGCTTTTTCATCACAATTTTTATGTTTACATAGGGAACATGAAAAATTGTGAAATACAAAGTGGATTTTGTCGAGTTGAAGTGATTTTTTCCATGAAAAGTATCATTTAATTTATAGGTCCAACGAGAAAATTTTAGAAGTGGTTTGGGCAAAGGTTTTTTGTGAATCCAAAGAAGTGTTATAAAACCCAATTTTGCGGGATTAATAACGTATAAAAAGGCAATTACTTGAGTATTGTTGAGGATTGCGTATCGTCTTTGAACAGTTGCATTATCAACCTTCAGTTTAGCTGCAATTCTCTTAAGAGAAGGTTTTCCTTTGACAATAGGTCTAAAATGAGGATTTTGGAGTAATCGGAGAATTTTTATGTCGGTTTCCTTAAATTTTATTAGTCGTTCACTTTTATAGGCCAATGTAAGGAGTATTTTCCCTATTATATTAATATCATTAGATTCTGTGACGTTCCATGACAACATTTTGAATTCATTGATGAGATGTGTTGAAATTCGACTCAAGGAATATAGTAAATGAGGATATGCAAACATCCAGTAAAGTTTGACCACAATTGATCCAAAATAATCCCAATGAAAGGATACACGCTCCATTGGGATGATATCATGATATAAATTGTAAAATTCATTGGCTTTATGTTGAAAATCAATCACATCGATTTTTTTGTAAAGATTCAGTTCATTCCAATGCTTTAATATTGTTTCAGCGATGCTAAGTGGGGTTATTGTTCTATTACAGCCCATATAACTTTTCCACCAGTACGTCACCTTCTATTTTTCCTCTCTTCGCAAAATTTAATAATATTATGCTTGATAATATCGTACCATTTTTTTACAATTCTTATATTT
>WAPZ01000363.1 GCA_015520535.1 Candidatus Heimdallarchaeota archaeon | reverse complement strand
TATCCGAGGGCACGATGATGATGTGGACATGATTGGGCATGAGGCAATAACACCAGATTTTAGCGTTGGCCCTCTGCGCCGCTTCACTCAACAAATCTTTGTAAAGCGCATAGTCGCTTTCTTCAAAGAACGTCTGCGCACGCCGGTTACCGCGCTGAGTCACATGATGAGGGTGGCCGGGAATAACGAGTCGGGGTAGTCGAGCCATGGATGTAACTTGGCATATTTATATTATTTAGTAAACTGTCACCGTAATGCCGGAGGATGTCATTGATTTTTTATTATTTCAGCAAGGCTGTATAGATTCCATGATGGAAGAATATTTTCATCCACATCCCTAATATAAATTCCTTTCCTTTGTGTCTCCCACGCAGCCTCTAATTCAGAAATAATTACCCCTTGCTCATCTAGTATTTCATAGCCAATTTCTGGAGCGGGCCACCCTTTATTTTTCAAGATACTTAATGCCCCCTTCAAGGCAGGGTCAACATATTTTAGTGCGTCCGACCACCCACTATTAATTATGGATTGTTTTCCTCTAAGCTTGGTTATAGTCATCATATCTTGATGTGTTACAAACATGCTTGAATGCATTGGTTGCTTTCGATGACAGTCTGCACATAATGCTCTTAGATTTGTGTCGGTATTATTTCCTTTCTGCCCATCCACATGATGCACGTGCAATAATTTTTTATTATTACTTAAATCAACGCGACATTCCTCACATACGTAATTAACAGATGCTCTTTTCTTTGCTGATATTTCAGGCCAATCTTTTACATACGCTGACTTATCAGTCGGGCTTATTTTTTGTTTTGGTAAGTGCGGAAAGCATGAGCTATATGTTTCAAAGAAGTCTTGTATATTGAAAGTTTTCCGAACCTCCCTCAACTTTCCCGATATAGCAGCTTCTCTATAATTCAGCTTTTTAAGACAATTCATACATACATACAGCGACGACTTCCCTTCCACCTGCCGAGTTCTATCATAAGAATCACCCGTTATCGTAAACATTCCACTTAGGTCTGTGGTTGCAAAATAACGATTAAAGCGGCCTTGAGATCTCATATCATTAAGAGTTCGGCAGTCACAAAGATGGAATTTTTTTCCCTCATGATTCCCGGACAAAACATTTTCTACACTTCTTCCATGATCGGGGATATATAACAGAACTTGGCGACCTTTATATTCAAACAGACCACCAACATCACCCAAGTCATCAAGTGCTACTTCCAACCCTTCGCCTAACTGTAAATCAATCGGGTCTATCTCTTTGATATAGGAATGAAGGTCAAAATTATCAACAGCATCAGTTAGTCTACGCACCTGATCCCACAACGAATTAAATTTAATCGTTAATTTCATTCCTATTCTTCTAGAATCTTTCTTATTTGTGTTTCTGCATTTGTGATAACTCTAAAGCTTACTCGTCTCGATAGGCTTTTATCCTCCTTTCCGAGTTTATTTAATATTGGTCGACTTGATGAGAAACCAACAGCAGCGACATGCTTTTTAACCCACAATTTATCACTCTTTATCTTTTCTAAATTGTACACATAGCTTAATACGCTTCTTGTTCTACCTTGAGACAACTGCATATTTTTGAAATATGCATAATCTTCTGATCTTAAATAATTCCAATCGCTACTTGTATGTCCTTCAATACGTATTTCATTAATAGATTCTTTATATTTAGCGAGAACTTTATGATACCGAGGAAAAAAATCAGAAAGAACTTTTTTAAAGTGAGGCTTCAATTCAGCTGACCCTATACCAAATAATACATCAGGAGATTTAAAACTTAACGTTAGGTCATCCTTATTTATTTCTGCATCCCATCTACTTAAGTCTTTTTCAAATTCAGCTAAAAGCTCTTCATATATCCTTACTTGATTTTCTTGATAGGCCACAGCAACATCTTTAATTTTGTCCCGCTCAATCAATGCCGATCTCATTAGCGCTATTGATATAAAAAGGAAAACCATCATCAAACCCGCCATTAGGTCTGATACGCTCATCCAATGTTCACTATCCTCATTACTCCTACCAGAAATAGAACCAAACAGATTATTCATACCTTAGCCTTTTAACCCCATTAATCAGATGCTGCACTATTTTCATAAGTATCAATTAAGTGACGACTAATCGTTGCTAATGCGCTTCCAAGATTTTCCATTGCTGTATTAAGTTCTTGTTGTAGCGCCTCATCAAGTGCCGAAAGCTGGCGATTGACAGCTTCACCAGTTCGTCCAACAGCAGCTTCAATCTGTTGATCGACACCAGACAGTGTTTTCTCAACATCTTGTCGTAACGAAGCCAAAACAGCTTCGATTGTCTGATCAAGTTGTTCTTGTAAACTTTTTGCGCCCCTCCCTAATTCTTCAACCATATTTCTGCTTGCCGAATTCATATCTTCGGCCGTATCTTTCAGTGCGGCAGATATTTCATTTGAATGGGAGTTTACGTGGCCAGCCATGTCGATCATAGCTGCATTTGTTTGTCCTACAGACTCTTCAAATGACGTTGCACCTTCCATCATAATAATTCGCATTTGCTCAGCACCTTCTTGCAATTGGCTACCAACATTAGTTATCTGGTCTTGTATTTGAGGAACTGCTTCAATTGCTTTGTCTCGCATCTGAACAAAGACCTCTAGATGTCTTTGTAATTCAGATATTTGATGCTGATTTACCTCCATTACCTCACGCAGATTATCCATGGACTTTGGTATATGTTCTGTACCTTCGCTTATTTTTTCCACGGCATCACGCGTGTGATCTATTGCTTTTACGCCCTCTGCATATTGAATTGTCATTTGAGCAAGCTGCCTCATATACTGATCTTGCCAATCAACAAGCTTTTTAACTGATTCATCTAGATGTTTAAAATTATCACCAAACTGTTCAGTGAGTTTTTCATTAAATTCAACAATTACCTGTTTAAGGGCTTCAATAACCTGATCTGTCGCAGATTTGGAAAGCATTTCTGCGAAATCATTCATCTCGCTCCACAAACGCTTATTGAATTCTTTCCGACCTTGCTCTGTGCTATTTTTGAAATCGCTAACATTGGTGCGTAAAATTTTAAACTCACCAATAAGTGAACCTTCTTGCTCTCCTGCAATTCCATTTATCAAATCTTTAGTTAGCTGATTATTTACTTGTAGTTCCTTGTATATATCTTTTGGAGTAATATCTTCTTTATGCTCTGAAAAATCTCGCTTTGGGGCAAATACCCAAGCATCAGAAATCTTAAAAAGAATGGAAGCCAACATCCCCACGAGACTCGTGGTAAAAGCAGTCTTGAGACCCTCTAAGAGAGGAGATATACTTTCATCAATATTAGCTGGATCAAAATCTAAGAGGCCGATGACAATACCTACAAATGTCCCCAATATGCCTAAAGAGGTCATCAATGACGGAGCATGACTTAAAAAATGGGAATGTTTCCCTTTGCTTGCCTGGTGGATGGATACAAGAAATATTCCAACAATTAAAATGATAAATAAATCAGTAACACTACTTGCAGTCAAACCCTTCAAAAAATTTTCTAAATAAATAGACATATTTCAACCTTAATGATCAATATAAAAATACTATTTCATTACTCTTGTAGCTTAATTTCTGGAAATTACGGTTACCAATAAACAGCAGGGTTAGGTCTTTCCACACCATATTTCATCTGTAACACGCTTTTCGCATGAGGAACATAACCTATGAACCCCCTTTTTTCCTTATCAAAATATGGCACAGCCCCCCCCCTCTGAATATTTTGGGTCAGAGTAAAAACTCCACAACACTTTTCTGCTTCGTCTTCGGGCCACGCTTTAACGGCGTAACTCGCCGACCTGATAACCGTTTTACTTCTTCTTTGAATCAGTCTCCACCCAATACCATACCCTGATAAGTAGCTTGTCGAATTTTATGAACCATTTTTTCATCAAGGAGCCCTAGAAACATCTCACGATATGCATGAGTGCGTTCAGTGATGGTAGCTCCAAGCTGGCGATAGACGCGATAGGGAGTCCAAAGCTTTATAGTTTTGCCAAGTCCGCTCGCCTGATAACTTGACCATTTATATATAGTCCTCAGGCATAGCAACCATATCTGCTCGAACTGGATTTAGCTCGATATACCGCTGACAAATCAGGAAATAGTTTTCTTCATCCACAACGCAGGACTTGAATCGGCCTTCCCACAGCGTTCCTGTTCTCTTATAGGTAAAGTT
>WAPZ01000362.1 GCA_015520535.1 Candidatus Heimdallarchaeota archaeon | reverse complement strand
TGAATATGTTCAATTGGATTAAAGGATTCTTGTGTCTCTTCGTGTGCTCCAAAATAGCTATTTTCACCATTTGTCTCCTCATCAATTTTTTTGAATATTTTATAAGTAATATAAAATATTAGAGAATAAATCATGAAAACAATAACAGGCGTTAAATAGTAGTTTATAATAGCCATTATTTCCCAGCCCCCAAGAAACCTTTAATTCCTGATTTGAGAGAAAATATTGGATCTTTACCCATTTTTAAGTCTTTGCTATAGTGATAAAACTTGCCACCTGTTGCATCGGCAAGTTTTTTCATGTATTCTTCACCAACCTCCATCATGTGTTCTGAATCATCCGGCACAAAAACTGTATTGAATTTTGGAATAATTTCACCAAATTCTTCTTTTAACAAATATTTTAATCTTTCAATATCGATATATGTATCGTTAATAAATCCAAGTTCATTCGATAGCCCATCTGACAATATAATAAAATCGTTCATGTTCGACATTTGTTTCATGGATATGATAGCTTTGTGCAAGTTTGTACTACCACCGTGCATATAGTCAATAAATCTATATCTGTCTGCTGTAACAATTTCAACGAATTGTTCTGGAGTAAAGACGGAGTAATTATCGTCGTATAAAACAATCTGAAATATTGCATCTCTGTTTTCTTTTGCAATATCCAAAACAGTATCAATAACAACATCGTACTTTTTTCTATTGTTTTTATAAATTTCACTATACATCGATCCAGATACATCTACAAACAAGACGAATTTTTTGTGAGACTCGTTAAACAAACTTCCAAGATGAATCTCTTTTTGTTTTTGCTGAATATTGTTTTGCAACTTCTCAAGAAACGACATGGCAACCTCCATTTGTTATTTGTTGAGTTCATTTAGTTTTCTCTTAACAAATCGAATATAAGCAACTTTTGCAGCAATAACTTCTCCAATACTATCGCTTTGCAACCTTGATGCAATTGCTTCCATCTTTTTGTCAGACAATCCATTACTGATTGTCCAAATGATTAGAGGTGTTACATCAGCAATCTCAATGTTCGTTGAGCCTTTTTGCAAATTGTCAATATACGCACTTAACTCAGAGTTGGTAAGTAACCGATAACTTAAATACACGCCGGGCATTAATTCTGTTGATGTATAATTAATTGGCATGTTTGATATTGAAAACGTTGGAATACCAATTTTTGATTCACCGACTTTTAGAAATATTCTCTTATCATGAACCGATAGAATACCATATTTGCCTTTTATTTTGCCACGAAATCCCATGCGTGAAACTTTGAAGTAATCACCAGTTTGCTGATTGTAAATGGATTTTAATTCAGACAATACTTCTACATAGAATGTTGCGCCTTCTTCTTTTAGCTTCATTGGTGACCTCCATTTTTTAAGTTCTCCAATTTTTTGTGAATTTAATTACTTCACTCATTGCAATTATTCTGTCCACTGTTGCAGTTGATATAATCTTTTTCAATTGCTCACTTCCAGCAGTTGTGATAAAAATCGTTGGCAAGTTTGCTTGATACCGCCGATCAATAATATCATGTAATAAATTGCTTTGATAATCTGTTAATCGTCTTTGTGATTCTGGAATATCAAGTAGTTCTATAATCAAATAAAATATAGAGCCATACTTTTTTTCAAACACATCCCTTGATGCTGATGGGTTAAATATTTCACCAACTGCTTTTATTGTATCAATTAGTTTGATTCTACCAAATTGATCAAATGGCTCGCCCATCAGCATTAATTTGTAAAATACATAAGCTGATGCAAATGTTTTTCCAGTTCCAGGTTTGCCATAAAACACAAAACTTCTCTTTTTGTTAAAATCGTCATCAAGCATTTTGTTAATAATTCCATCTATATCAATATCAAATTGTGACACTGGCTTTGAATATCTGCCATTAAACCCAAGATATTTCATTCGTTTGATAACTTCAATCTCTGATACATTGTTTTTTGCATATTGAACCAAACATCTTTTGCACATCATATAGTTAATATTCAAATACATGCCCACATCATCGTTGTACAATGGTGACGGATCAACTGATTCGCCACAATGCGGGCATACAGGATTTACTTGCTTAGAAAATAATCCACTGCTGAAGTTGTTCTGCCGCATTTTTCTACCGGATTAAAGTTTGTTATAATCAATTCACCATACTCTTTCTTTGAATTATGTGAGGACATGGAACTTTTATAATCTATTTTTGTTATATACCAATTTTTATACAAATCTCTTATAAATTCATGATCATCATAGCTTATTGTTACAAGGGCATTAATTTTTGATAGCATATTTGCAAGGTCTTTATGATCTTGTTCAGAGAATTTCCCGCCATCGTAATATCCAATATCAGATACATAAGGCGGATCAGCATATATCCAACACTTACTTGTGTTGAATACATTTTTCTTCAGAATATCTCTAAAATCTCTATTGACAATATAAACACCATCAAGTTTTAATCTTGCTTCACGTATCATGCCAATTAGTTTCATTGACTTCCATGCGCTCTCTTGATCATGGAATTGTGCATAAGGCTGTGATGAGTTAAAGCTATATTGCAACATCCAAAATGCCAACGCTTTTCTTGCATTGTCAAGTTTATCATAATTCTCCAGCAAATTTCGCATGGCCTGCTCTGAATACGGAGTGGATATAATCATCCATTCCATCTCGTCACAATTGTCCCTAATTTGTTCAAAAAAATTTGTGATCATATTCGATTTGTCGTTTATGTAATTTACTTTTGCTCTTGGCTTTCTAAAGAAAACAGCACCACTTCCAAAAAACAGTTCAAGATATATATCATGCTTTGGCATAAATTTTTTTACAATTAATTTTGACAATCGCCTTTTCCCGCCGGGATATGGAAACAGTGCATCCATCAGTCAATCTCCACGCAAACTGTTTTCTCATACAAATCTGGGTCTTTATCGATTATTTCGAATACTGCTTTAACGATCTCATATCCAGTTTCTTTGTCAATATCATAGTAGCAATATTTGAATTTACAATTATAATAATTTTCCGAATAAACGTTTTTACAAACAAACGTTTTTTGCCTTAAAT
>WAPZ01000361.1 GCA_015520535.1 Candidatus Heimdallarchaeota archaeon | reverse complement strand
CCATGAAGCAATTCCAACGATGCCCAGCTTTAGGCAATCTTCAGCATATTCATTTCCAGTTCCAAGTTTAATAATCCATACTGCCATGATTTAATTCCACCACTCTTATTTGAATTTGTTTTTTTATTTTTTGTTCAGAATTTAAAATCTTTTGGCTTGCTTGCTCAGGACTTTGTTAAGGATAGTATAAATAGACGTCATCTTTGATAATTTTATATTTTATGAGTCGATAACGAAGGAAGATTTGTTCGTTAGGGAAGTCGTTGAATTGGTCATTGGAGATGATATAGCAATTATTTTTTTTGGCGACTTCGATGATGAATCGATCGTCATTAGTGTTAGCGGGCGCTTGAATAATATTTCGTGCCTTAATTAGTTGATTCAATTGAGAGGGATCATCGATTTCATGGCGTAATTTAGAGCTTACAATGGTTATGATTTCTTTGAATCCTTGTTTTTTTAGTTCGTCATGCATTTTTAAGATATTCATGAGTTGAGGTTTGTCGTCATCTGTTTTGACTTCATGAGCAATATTACTTCCGTCGAGGACAGCAATTTTGTTTGGTGAATATGTATGGAGTTGGATTTTTCCGTTAGAAACCGAAATTTCATATTTCATGAGGTTAACAGTGTATAAAGACAATGATTCAATATTATGGGTTTCGATATGCCGAAGGAGGGCACGGGTGAGTTCAGAAGGATTTTGAAAGGTTAATTCTATTCGTTGCTGGTAATTAAAAGGTTGGGTGGCTGCGGTTGTGGTAGAATTTTGATTGTAAGTTGCAAAGGGGTTGAAAGAGGGGTCGTCGAGGAGGGTTTTAATGTTTCGTGGTATAAAAAATTTTCTTCCGGAGCGTCTTTCTTCGTATTTATAGGTAGAAAGGATTGAACTTCTGTTTGTGCGTTGCTTTCCGGTTACAAAGCCAAACACATATTTTTTCCCGGTGATCCATAAGACCATACAGAAATCATCTTTTGTTTTTTTGGTTTCAAGGATGAAGATACAAAGAGACGAATTTAAGATGGAGTATAAACGTTGTTTAAGTTGTTCTTCGTTTAGATCTAGGACAATAGGGCGTTCGGTTTGCTGAAGGAGTCGGTTTTTTTGTTTTTGAATGATATTTAATGCTTTGGGGATTTCTTGGGTGAATTGTTTCATGGAAAAGTCGTAATAATCTTTGGGGATGGGTTCTTGTCTTTTGTAGAATGAATGGAGTTGGTCATATAAGAGTTCAGATTGGGGGCTTTCTTTTCTAATGAAGGTTCTTAATGTGGATAATGAGATTTTATCGCTGCTTGTATTATTAGTAATGGCATAAGCAGCTTTCCAAATGAGCACAAAGGCTTCATAGAGAGAAGAAATGACGGCGTTGATATCATAATCGTCTTGTCGGATGCTGCTATTAATATTTTCTAACAGATCCTTCGCTTTTTGGAGAAAGTTTTTGCAGGCACTGTCTTCTAAATCGGTTAGTAGGTCTTCAATGCGTGAAATATTTTCTAGTTGTTCTGGTTTTGGCGGTAAACCTTTTTTTGCGCCGCTTTTTGCTATCCATTCGAAGAATTTTGATTTTCGGTTTTGTTCTTCCATTGTTTTGATTAGGAGGGAGATGGTGTAGTTGAGTCGCAGTTTTCCATCGGAACTATCTTTGTAGATGATTTCCGATGCTCTTAGTTTGTCAATGAGGGCGTCCTCTTCTGGGAGCTCTTCATTATGATATAATTTTTCTATAATTTTGATGGCGTTTTTAGCGTCATTTGATGATAGACTGCTTAAAAAGGAATTTAAAAGATCAAACGCTCGTTCTAGACCTTTTTCACGTTCAATGATGGTATAAAATTCTTCAGCAGCCTCGCTTTTTTGGTCGAAGACCCGTTTTACAATGTCTGCGGTGATAGGTCTAGTCTGTAATTCAAAGGCTTTTTCACAGCAGTTTTCAGCCATGGTAATGATTTCTCGAGGTATGCCTTTAGAATAGGTAACTAGCAGTCTTAACGCCTCCGGTTCAAATATTGATTTAATATCAAAATCCTCGGACATATACATAATTCGTAGGCGTTTTTCTAGTAATTCTATACCTTCTTTTACGTTTAATTCGCTAATAGTAATAGGTTCTCCTAAATAAGAAAAATCTGGGTCTTCTTTGATTTCGTTAAAAAATCGGAGGCCTAAAGAGATGATTACTGTGGATCCATTGGCCATAAGGTCTTCGAATAAGGGCTGAGAATTGTTGCCACGCAAAAATTGGAGGGCTAGTTTTTGTAATTCTCCCGTTAGCTTATCATAATTGTCGATTGCAATAAAGAGTTTTTTATCTTCTTGTTTAAGAACTTGGCAGATTTTATTAAGAGCGTCACGGCACACTTTCCATGTGGGGTAACGTGAAGTCATAATATCAGTAATTCCCAGATGATCAGCAATCCGATCAAAAGTTGCTTGATGTTTAGCGAATAATTCGGGATGGTGCACTTCGACAGTGTTAATGATCTCTTTGATCATGTGCCAGACCAAAGGGGAACCGATACCATAAAGTGGATCCCTCCGTTCAGTTCCGATTCGCTGTTCGGGAATTTTGATAGTGATGACATCCTGATACATGGAAAGGATTTTTTTGCGAGCATACTCTAATGCTGTGGACTTTCCGGCACCACGTTTTCCAATCAACACGCGTATTTTGGGTTGTGATGTAGGAAGATATTTTATTATTGGAAAAAGTCGGGTTTTAATATCATTTGTTTCGACAAAGAGGTGCTGAAAGTCTTTATCCTCCCTTAGCGGATTAGTGCTAAACGGATTTCCTTTTAAATGGAAGAATTCAATCCAATCTTCCGCTGGTGTTTCTTTTGTCATTGCTCTACCTCATTTTTAATCTGATTACTTTTCAACTCCTAAACATAATATTAGCGTCAAAT
>WAPZ01000360.1 GCA_015520535.1 Candidatus Heimdallarchaeota archaeon | reverse complement strand
GCTGTAACGCCCCTCTTTTTCTCTTTTTGTCTCTTTTCTTTAAATTTTTTATTAATTAAAAGTTCCATAACATCAATTTTTATAACAAAACCCTATGGGGGCGATTTTTTAAATTAGGCTTGCCTAAACTGAGAAAGACTTATTTAATTTAACCTAATCAAAAGGTTCACAAAATGAGAGTTTGAATCCCCAAAAATAGGGATTAAAAGAGCAAGCAAATACGTGGTGATAAATGTATGGCCAAATTAACTGGTGGCGAAGTTTTAGTTCGAACCTTACTGAAAGAAAAAGTCAAAAAAGTGTTTGGCATCCCCGGAGATCAGTTATATCCTTTCTTAGATGCCATCAAAAGGACTGAGGGAATTGATTTTATTATGACGCGGCATGAACAAGCAGCAGCACATGCGGCTGACGCGTGGGCGCGTGTAACTGGAGAGCCGGGGGTATGTTTAGGAACCGTAGGACCCGGTGCTGCAGATTTAGTTCCCGGCGTCTATGTGGCTTATGCGGATTCTATTCCGATGCTTGTGTTAGCCGCACAGAATCAGAGTTGGCGAATCAATCCGGATCATGGATCAATGCAAGCATTAGATCAATATTCTTTGTTCGCACCAATAACAAAGTGGCGAGCCACAATCACGCACTGGAAGCGAATTCCGTCGATTATCCAATGGGCATATAGAATGGCAACGTCGGGACGTCCCGGTCCAGTATTTGTAGACATTGCGGTGGATGTGCTGTACCAAAAAGGAGACATAAATGATCTTGAAATGCCGATTGTGGAGCCACAACATTATAGATCCCTTGTACCACCTATTGGCGACTTAGAATTGATAAAAAAAGCCGCAAAAATGTTAGTAGAAGCAGACTTTCCCTTAATTCATGTTGGTGGAGGTGTATTAGCTTCTAATGCCTCAAAAGAAGTAATAGAGTTAGCTGAGCACCTTGGGATTCCAGTAACAACCACATTATTTGCTCGTGGCGTCATACCAGAAGATCATGATTTGTGTCTGTTACCTGGTGGATATGGAGCGATAGCAGCGCAAGCCGAAGCTGATGTGGTATTGGCGGTCGGCACACGTTTCGGAGATTTAGATTTTTGGGGAAAACCACCGGCATGGGGAGAATTTGGCGAACAAAAAGTCATTCAGATTGATATAGATCCGGCAATGATTGGGTTGAATCGTCCGATTGATTTGGGCATTGTTGGCGATGCCAAATTAACATTACGAGCTTTATTCCAAGAAGTGAAAAAATTACGTCCGGAAAAGCAAAAGATACGTGAAAAACTGATTGAATGCAAAGAAGCAGAGGAAGTATGGCTATCGCAATTTAGTGAAGGTGCCACTTCTGATAATAAGCCAATCCATCCTTTACGACTAATAAAGGAGGTATACGAGTTTTTCCCCAAAGACGCAATTAGAGTAGTGGACGGGGGAAATACCGTAATGTGGGCGGTATATCAAAATCGTGTTCATTATCCACGGACTTATTTATGGCCATCGGACTCTGGACATCTTGGAACCGGTTTACCTTTCGCAATTGGGGCTAAATTAGCACTTCCAGAACGACCTGTCTATTTGCTCACGGGTGACGGCGCTTTTATGTTTAATATTCAAGAGTTAGAAACGGCGGCACGATTGAAATTGCCAATTGTGATAATTGTGGCGAACGATAAAGCGTACGGAATGATCAAAGCGGGGCAAAAAGCCTTGTATGAGGAACGATACATTGGTGTCGATTTTATAGATTCACGTTATGATAAAATAGCCGAAGCTATGGGCTGTTACGGCGAAAGAATTGACGATCCAAATGAGATCAAACATGCATTACAAAGAGCTGTAGATTCAAAAAAACCCGCAGTAATAGATGTTTTAATCGACGGAAGTATCAATTTAGAGCCGCCAGATTTTGAAACCGTGGCATCAATCTGGTTAGAAGGTGTTCAACTTCCGACAGAAGAAGAATAAACGTTATTTCATTTTAAGAAGGGACGACAATGAAAGCAGCTGTATATTATGGAATTGAGGATATTAAAATAGAAGAACGTGACATACCAGAGTTACAAGATAATGAAGTGCTTTTGAAGCCACATTACTGTGGTATTTGCGGTTCCGATCTCAGTGCATGGAAGTATGGTACATATGATTCTGGTGTGATCATTGGGCATGAATTTTCCGCTGAAGTTGTTGACGTCGGTGCTAAAGTTACCAAATGGCGAAAAGGTGATCGCGTCGTTGTTAACTCCGTCATTCCATGTAAAAAATGTTATTATTGTAATCATGGGAAATATAGTCTTTGTGACGATCTTTTAATGCCCGGAATTACGATTGATGGCGGATGTGCAGAATTTGTGGTCATACCCGAAGACGCGTTGCTAACCATCCCTTCAAAGCTGAGTTGGAAAGCTGCAGCATTAGTAGAACCACTAGCTGTTGTACTTCATGGTTTTAACATGATTTCATTTAAGCCGGGAATGACAGCACTGGTTCTTGGAGCTGGTCCGATAGGATTATTGGCGACTCAAGTAGTTGTAGCCAGTGGAGCTTCTCAGGTAGCAGTTTCTGAGCCAAATGAATATCGACGGGAATTGGCTAAAAAGGCTGGAGCGTCCGTTATAATTGATCCTTTAGAAGCTGATGTTTCATTAACATTAGAAAAAGAATTTGGTCGTGAGGGCGCAGATTTAGTCATTGAAACAACGGGAAATGCCGAAGTGGCATCAGAAAGCACATTATTAGCAAAAAAAGGAGGAACAGTGTTAGTTCTTGGAATTCCAGCTGAACCCGTAGAAATTGACTTTATGGGTGCTGTATTAAATGAATTAAATCTTCATTTTAGTTATTGCGGATATTCTGAATTTCCAGAAGCCATAAAGTTATTG
>WAPZ01000359.1 GCA_015520535.1 Candidatus Heimdallarchaeota archaeon | reverse complement strand
TTAATTATTATACTATTTGATAGTTGTCCACGTATATTAAAAAGCCTAATTTCCAGGGTACTTTCTCGATCATTATAAAACTCAATAAATGTTTCCTCTTTTGAAGGATTGGGGAAATTACCAAAAAATTTGAATTCTTTAGGAATAGAAGAAGGTGCAGATTGTTCATTAAAATTATATTGCAAAATATTAGATAATTTGCTCATATTCGAAACACTATCAAAAGAAACCAAGGCGAAATAAATATTTTGATTCTGCGGCATATTTGACATATCAAGTATTAAAAATTGCTTTTCCCCCGGTTCAATGCCTGTTAAAACTGTGAGCCCATTTGCGGCCCAAAAATTACACGAATCCTTATTAGTTGTGAAGGTACGAGAAATAGGACGATCACTCCATCGAATATGAATTTTGCTTGCCGTCTTTGGATTGGTCCAATTTAAGATATATTGATTTTGAAAACGCCTTATTTGTAAATCCGTTACAGGTTCAGGTGGAATAGTATCAGCTTTTGGATATCGTAACATGTAGCTTGTCAATCGCCCCACAAATAGTGCAGCCCGATCTTTAACATTATCACCTTGCCACCCCCAATTTTTATGATCTCCATATGCTCCATTGTCAATATACCACAATAAATGTTCCTTATATCTGGAATCACCTGTTCTCAAATAATACCATGCCTCTGGATCGACCAATACAGCTCCTGTTCCGCTAACTTTATTCGGCCGTCCAGGAAACCAATAATAAGTAAAATTTGCTAAATTTAAATTCCATTCCATAATGCCTTGTAAAATACCCCAGGCGGCTAAATAACTTTCCGGATCTGAATCTCCAATTTCTTCAATATAATTGATTATTCCTCGGGCTAAATATCCCATTTGAAATGGCGCTTCTCCTTGCTCGCTTGGATTTTCTTCTGTTACTTTTAAGGTACCATTATATGGATTTTGTCTTTTTTTTAATTCTAATAAAAACATTTTAGCGGCCTCTATAAAACTCTTTTCTCCAGTCACTCGGTATGCTTGCATTAAAGCTGCTAAACTATGCCCTAACCCACGCGTCTGTCGGCTTTGTTTGTTCATAACATATTGTTTAATCAAAATGACTTTCATTGCCTCACCAATGAACCGATACCAGTCTCGTACACGTTTATCTCCGGCATAATAATAATAATCTTCAAACTGGTAAATCCATAAGTGAGATGCATCTCTTGGCCACCAATAATGTTGATCCGTACCGGCAATTGGTAAAGCGAGAGTAGCATTTTTTCTCCAAGTAGTCCAGCAATATCCTAATAGAAGATCAGCCGTTTTTTCATCTTCCTCAAACTTATATCCTGATAACCACCATGGACGCGCGTTTAACTCACCAAGCACCTGCGCTTTTAAAGCGTGGAATAGTGGTGGATGTCCGGTCAACATAAATCGAACTCCGGATTGAGGCCAGTCACCTCCTTTGCAAGGTACTCTTCGATACGTATCAGCAGCATAATTAAACCATCCAAATATATATTTACCTGAATTCCAGTCAAACCTCAAATCTTGATCATAAGTGCCCAATATATATTCATCTATAGAGCCCCGAGCTAGTAATTCTTTTTCTAATGGGATATAACCACCCAGATCTAAGCTTACTCTTGTTTTAGAATACCATTTTAAAGGTGCTTTTCCAACTATCGGAGTTTGAATAACATTTGCTAATTTTTTGGCCTCTCCCCATGTAATTGGCGGTGCTGAAAAATGATACCATACTTCTTTTGTCGCTTCTTGCATATCGTCCAACCAATATAAATCGACTTCAGCCATTGATTTTGTTTCTTCTCTCCCATTCCACCACCAATCTCTGCCGAATCTTGGCCACAAACCAACTTTAATTTGATTTTCTTTTGTATATTCAATCGCATTTGGCCACATTTGCCAGTAATCAGGTACCATCACAAAAACACTTGCCTTTGTATTATAAGCAAGCATCCATCCATCCGCTTGTTGACCGTTTATGATCACATCATCATCAGAATTTCTTACTGAAAACTGGTCATGTTTACCCTGATACAAATAATATCCTTTATTAACAGGCAAATCAATTTCTCTACCATTTTCATAGCCAAAAGTAATTCGAGTAGGCTTAAAATTAAGATAAGAATTTAATGAAAATTCTTTAAAATAAAGCAGTCTTCTAATTGATGTTGTATGATCTGAATTTTTTAATGTAAATCTAACTCGAACCAACCCTAAACCAGAGTAGAAATACATTCGGGCTTGAAAACCATGAAACTGTTCATCATAGGATCTTGAATAAGTGTATGTTTCAATACGTATAACAGCGCGAACCGGCCCCCTTTCTTCCACTTCTACATCAAGTGGTGTTCCTTTAAATGGGGCCTCTGAGCTTTTTTGTAAAACACCATTTCTATCGACAAAAATACCTCCGTTTTTTTCATGAGCCTTAATAATTTTTTCATCCTCTTGATAAATACCATCTTGATTGCTATCAAAATATAACTCATGAAAAAGATTAAACCCTTTCTTTTTAATAATTGCTTTAATAGCGCCTGTATTAACAATGATCTTATCTGCGTCTTCTGTGATGCTGAGTGAACTATTGAGTCTAAACGATTGATTGACCAGATAATAGATAGTTTCGGAGTTTGGATCGACATCAGCTAAAAATTGCACCAATATATGCCTTAAGCTATTATCCGTCGCCCAGTTACGATTTAGTATTTCAATTTGCGATAGAACGATATTGCCATTACTATCCAAAACCGAAAAATCTTCGGTATTCCAATATTTACCATTCGGAAGTGGACATCCTATTGCAACTGGAAAGTCTTCTACTTTGATATTTGTTATGTTTTTTATAACTAAAGGGACTTTTAGTTTTTCCGCCTTAATCGAAAAACTAAAGAAATTGTTTAATAGTAAGACGAGAATGAAATTTATAAAAAACGTTCTGAGATACACAAGATTCTCCTTCAAGATAAAATATCTGGCACAACTGTTTTTTTGTGGGTAATGTTTTAT
>WAPZ01000358.1 GCA_015520535.1 Candidatus Heimdallarchaeota archaeon | reverse complement strand
TTGCAAAGAAACTATCGGATAAGGAAACGAAATGTTTATTACCTCTAAAATCGTACTCATCTTTCCTAAGGGCATTCAAGTTATGGTTGACAGGAATTTTGCCAAACAAAGCCGCAAGAACAGCATAAACGATGTTGGTCTTACCAGCGCCATTCTTTTCGCTATAAATGAAATTGACGCCTTTAACAATATCGAGCTTAAGAGATTCAATCGAGCGGAAGTTTTTAATTGTTAGTTTCACTCTTTTTATAGTTTTCCTTCTTAAATACAATCCAAAACCATATTTAATTGTTTTTCTGTCCAACCGTCTTGCCTGGCTTTTCTGATGATAATCTCTTTCGGGTCATCAGAAAACGATTTCTCGACTAACTCCTTCTCCGACTTGTATTCTTTCACAACAAAACCAGCAAAATGCCACGGCCTCAAATCCAGAATATGCTGTCTTAATTTCTCTCGGCGATCATCTGTAAACCATTTCTCGGGGCAAGTTACCCTAACACGTACGACATTATTCGTCACTTCTTCAATATCTTGGTCAAAATTTTCTGGTGTAATCTCGATTGTCTTAAAAATAGGATACCTTTGCTGTGGTATCGTATAGCGTACGAAATCATATGATGGGCTGTCTCCAAAAACAATAAAGCCGCCTTGAATCCCTTCATCACGAAAAGACGACGGGAAAAGGCAGCCTATAGAGACAACTTTCCCAACTTCTTTATGCTGGTGTAAATCTCCTAAATAAATCCTTTCAAAACCTGTCCTTTCCAACTCCTCATAAGAAAAGCCTTTGCCAATCTCGTCCCTGAGATTGACGTGGCCTAAAAAATACTTTGCCTTAACATCAGGCAAAGGCTTATCCGTCCAGCCTCGGAGGCACCAGTTGCCGTCAATGATGTGATCTTCACCGACGATATTGACTCCACTCGCGACGGAATAAGGCGACAACGGCCCGTATTTCCGCTTTTCACCGTCATGATTTCCAAGGCAGACGAAAAGTTTCCTCTTGTCCTTGAGGAGATTATAAACTTCGGCTTCCAATGTTGCAAGCTCAGCACTATAAGACCTGCTGTCATGACCGTCTCCGGCATGGTAAATACGATCAGCTTCGTTTCCATATTCAACGATTATGTTCCGCAAAATTTCGAGCTTGCGGTTTAGAAGCCCATAACGATCGTATGCAAGATGCACATCCGAAATGATCAAAATCATTCAAAACTCTCGCAAAATTTTAGTCCAGAATTCGTCTCGCAACTACCATATCGTAATCATATTCCTGAACAATGGCTACTTTAAATTCCCCTCCAAACAAACCTGCTTTTTCTTCGCCGATCTCGACAGGTTTATGTTCTTGATGAACAATCGAAACACCCAGAGGAGCTTTCATGAAAGAAGCAAAACCGTCTTCTGGATTATCAGAAAAAACTTCAACACCTTCGCCAACTGCTTCATGGTAATGACCAGTCACTTCCCCGCGGGCCAAGATATTATCGTTTTTCTTATACATACCAACCTCCACTCTTATGTCAGAACTTCGGGAAAAATGCTCTTTAGTTTGTTCGTGTTTGCAGGAAAAATTAAAACATCGCCTTGTTGATAATAAGGCAGCCCTTCTTTTTCATCAATCTCAAAACTGCCTAAGCCGTTTCGAAAGATGATGGCTTCTTCGACAGTCTCACAATCAGGATGTACAAACTCACAATGCTCAACATATTCGTGTTTTTTCTCATTTATCGGCAGAGAAGGGTTTTTCATCCTCAAAAAGCGTCTTTTTTCCATCGCTTTAGGGTCGTAATATTCGTAAAGGCAGTACATATCTTTGATGCCATAGCATGACTTCTTATCAATAAGCGTTACATCTGTCAAAGATGATAGAATTCTCGTCATTCCTAATTTCCATATAATCTGCCTTCTTATCTCGACATTTCTTTCCTCAAAGTAAATTTTTGGGTCAAGTTTTTCCTCTGGAGTCATTACAATATGTTCGGGCGCCCTAACACCGTTAAGATAGTAGAATTTAGCTCTGCCCCACTCTACGGCAGGAGCACCATCTCTATGCAACTGACCTCTATCATTAAAATACAGGGCGGGCATTTTTATTAAAACGGCTTCTTTTCCTCCATCCTTGAAAGTGACAGGTATGCACAGACGAATAAATTTTAAAAAAGAAAAAGCCATTTCGACCATTTCTTTAGGAAACTCTTTATACTTGTCAACCTGTTCAACAAAACAAACAAATCTTGCTAAATACTCGATAGAGTGATTTCTAAAAGAAAAATGGCTCCAAACAAACGGATAATTCTCCGTTGCGAGGTGTGGGCATAAAGTTTCAATAATAACCTTATTTTTAACACAGGAATAAAAACCGTCCATAAAGAATAGAGAATCATGTATATCGAGAGAAAGCAAAAAGAGTTCGAATACCGGATGACTCTTAAAAAGCTCAGTATATTCTTCCGATAAAAAATACTCCGTTTTCCTGAGATAACTGTAAGAACCGTCAAACGGGCTATCAAACAAAGTGAAT
>WAPZ01000357.1 GCA_015520535.1 Candidatus Heimdallarchaeota archaeon | reverse complement strand
CCTTTAAATCCGTTCAAAGATAATCAGACACTAAATCCGTGGGATTGAGCTTGTTAAAATGTGAATAAATATATAACCATTTTAACAATTTCATATAATAAAATTATTTAAGATGAAATATTTTAGGCATAATGAAACGAAATGGAGTTGAGAATAACGCGTGATATCTCATTTAGGTAAAATGCCAGCGTTATTTGTAGGACATGGCTCTCCGATGGTAGCCATTGAACCAGATCAATATAATGTGACATTAAAAGAATTCACTCATTCAATACCAAAACCCAAAGCCATTGTAGTTTTTTCGGCACATTGGGAGTCAACGAAGGTCACTGGTATCACTGTAAGCGCAAAGCCACGCTTAATATACGATTTCTACGGGTTTCCTCGGAAACTATATGAACTCACGTATCCATGTCCAGGAAACCCTTCATTATCCCGACGAATAGCTGCAATGTTACAAAAAGAAGGATTTCCGGTAACACTAGACGATTCTCGCGGACTCGATCATGGTGCTTGGATACCGCTCTACATTGCATATCCAGACGCTGATATTCCAGTTCTTCAAATATCTATTCCAAGGCACTACAAACCAGAATACTACCTCAAGATGGGAGCCGTGTTAGATCCCCTACGTGAAGAAGGGATCTTATTTATGGGGAGTGGTAATGTCGTCCACAATCTGCAGATATGTAATTTCTTCGACAAGTATGCTCCGGTAGATGAATGGGCTTTTGAATTTGACGTTTGGGTTAAAGAAACAAGTGAAAACCTAGAAATTAACAAATTATTGCATTATCGTGACTTGGCACCCAGCAATAACTTGGCAGTTCCCACCACAGAACATTTTGACCCGTTATTTTTCACAATAGGATTTGCACGAAAAGGAGATCTCTACGTGGAATCTATCTTCGAAGGTTTCCATCACGCGAACATTTCCATGCGTTGCCTTGCCGTCAAAGAAGATACGTGAAGAAAGTGGATCTCATTTCCACATGTGCTGATTTCAAGTAACTTAGAAAAAAAGATGCTTAATTCCCACAATTTATTGTTTACTACGTTTTATAATCCCACATAATGCAAGTCTCTGCAAAAAACCCCCTAGTATTGTGGACAGAATCCGTAGACTTTTGTCACAGTGCTGGTGTGTATCCCATTTGTCAAAATTTATTCAATTTCATGTCCGATATGTAGTAATTAAAGTATAATGGCCATGAACTAATTAATGACACGAATAAAGTAGATACTTATTACTGAATATCCTTAACAGACAACATTTTCAGTGAGTACTATGTTGTTTGCAATTGGCACGCCGGTAGGAGCTTACATTAAGCCATGGATATATGATTGGGGAGTCTCACCCGACGCCCTTATGATTTCAGCCATTGATTTTATAGAGAAAGAGTTCAATTTCAAAAAGTTAAGAAAAAAAAGTCTTCCTGATATACTTGAATGGGATAAAATGATTATTTGTGATTCCGGTGCGTTTTCCCTCCTAAATCAACGTAAAAAGATTCAAATACATTATGAGCAGCTTAAATCCGTGTATAAAATTTTACAGAATGATTCCCCGCATGTAATTAAATTGTCATTAGATTTTCCAGATGATAAAATCTTAGAAAATTACTTAAACTTGCAGTCATTGGAAGTGATGCCAGTAGTTCCGTATTATGATATTAAGCTTATTGAACAAATTTTACAATATACGCCAGATGTGAGGTGGCTATTTATTGGACGTTTAGTTCCTTTAATGCGGAAGAAAAGCTATCGTCAATCTATCACCAAGATATTACCAGAATTAACCGCACAATTGCAAAATATAGAGCCAAATTTTCGCCAAAAGCATAAAATATGGGCATTAGGAATTGGTGCGCCCACTCTTCTCAGCTGGTTGCCACAGTATGTAGATGGATCAGACTCAAGTCGTTGGCGAATCACAGCGGGCAATATGATCTTACTGCCAGGTGGCGGAGAACGGGGAGTAGGAAAAGTCACCAAGTGGACGGGAACAAAAACACGAATTAAGGACGGAAAGGAAAAAAACTTAGTGATTTCCCTTTTACGACATATTTTGATGGTTGTTGACAATTTTTCGGCTATAGATAAAAAAATTGAAGCAAAGGTTCCGAAAACAAAGGAGTTAGAAAGCAAGATTAAGGATGAACCAAGTGCAATCAGAATCAAGGAGCTAGAAGAGTTGCTATCAGCTTCGGGATATATACGTTTGTATTTTAACTACTTGGCTGCGCTTGAGAGTTTTTATCATTTCTTACCAGAAATTTAACTATATCTTATGCTATATAATTAGTTTAAGAGGTGGAAATAAGCTGAACATCTGTTTTTTTCCGAAAAATTCAAAAAAATGACTATAACAATGATTTTTGCAGTCTGTTGCCCCAAAATTTTTTATTGGTTCTGCAACGCCATGGTCTCGTAAGATATTTGCCAATGAGCATTCATCAAATTGAGTTGACCAAATAATGGCAAGAATACGAGAATGGTTTGTTACCTGGTCAATATGCCATCGAATGTGATTTTTTGGTGAAATATGGTAGGATGTACGGCGTAATATGCCATTTTTTGCATTACCTGTATAAGCATAAAAAT
>WAPZ01000356.1 GCA_015520535.1 Candidatus Heimdallarchaeota archaeon | reverse complement strand
CTTTAAAAGGAACAACAAAGGAAATAGGTGTTATTACCATGGGGATTTTTGTACAAGAAATGAATATTATTACAGAGGCCATGTTTTACTTTGTCTTTGCAATGGTCGCCGCTGCGTTTCTCTATGTTTACTATTTGTACCGGAAACTGGGAAAAATAGAAATTGATGACCCCAAAGCTAAATCGGTGGCTGATGCAATAAGAGAAGGTGCCTATGCTTTTATGAAACGTCAATACACAACAATTGTGTTAATTTCTTTAGTTGTCGCTGTGTTAATAGCTGTTGGTTTTTACACCGTTTTACAAACGGAAGGTGCTAAAGAAAGCATTAATAAACTTGACTTAGCGCTTTGGACGGGTGCTGCATTTCTTTTAGGTACACTGTCGTCAATGGTTGCGGGATATATTTCAATGGATATTGCTACACGAGCAAATGCGAGAACCGCAATGCAAGCTCGTGACTCATTACCCAAAGCTTTTCGTATAAGCTTTGACGGCGGCTTAGTATTGGGCTTATCTGTCGTTGCAATGAGTTTACTCGGGGTCACTACGCTATTTCTTTTAGCATGGAACTTTGGTGGTATCTTTTCAGGAACCAAATATACCTACGCCAACGCTCCGATACTTATCGTCGGATTTGGATTTGGTGCCTCGTTTTCGGCTCTCTTTGCACAGTTAGGTGGCGGTATTTATACAAAAGCTGCTGATGTAGGCGCAGATTTAGTGGGAAAAGTTGAAGCGGGTATTCCTGAGGATGATCCAAGAAACCCAGCTGTAATTGCCGATTTAACAGGTGACAACGTTGGTGACATTGCGGGTCGTGGTGCTGATCTCTTTGAAAGTATGACGGCAGAAAATATCGGATCGATGATTATAGCTACTGGCCTTGCCGCAATATTTGGCATTCATGGCTTCATATTTCCTTTATTGCTTCGTGCAGGTGGTATCTTTGCTACCATTATTGGTCAAAAATTAGTTAATATGGCACCAGAGGAAAAAGATCCCATGCGACCAATGATGCGCGCTCTTTATATTACTTCAGTAATTGCGGCCGTGTTTTTTGCTGTGTTAACATGGGGTTCCTTAGGTGTTCCAATCCCTAACTTAGAAGGCACCGTTAATTTAGGGAATGCTTGGATATTTATTTGGCTGGCTGCGGTTATAGGAATTATAACTAGCATTGTAATCGGATGGATTACCGATTATTACACAAATGCTCGTTATAAACCCGTAAAAGAAGTTGCAGAAGCCTCACAAACTGGTGTTGCAACTAACATATTGACTGGAACTGCTATCGGCTTTGAAACAAACTTTATACCAATTGTGGTTTTAGTTATTGCAGTCTTAGTTTCCTTTATATTAGGTATGGTTTTTGCAAATGAGTTGGCTATATTAAATCCCAATAATTCCAATATACACATTGGTGCCTTTGAAGGTGGTATTTACGGAACTGCCGCTGCAACAATGGGAATGCTTGCCACTGGAGGTATTATTCTAGCAATGGATGGATATGGTCCTATCACAGATAATGCAGCGGGAGTTGCTGAAATGGGAGGGCTTCCTTCAGAAGTTCGTAACCGCTGTGACATTTTAGATGCAGCGGGAAACACCACCAAAGCTTTTACCAAGGGATATGCTGTGGGTTCAGCTGCGTTGGCGGCATTTTTGCTCTTTGAAGCCTATGCCTCCGTTATTAAAAATTTCTTGCCGGCAGATCGTGTCTTCGATTCTGGTTTCTTCGAAGGTTCACCTTTTGTCTCTTTGGTTAACCCGTTAGTAACATTGGGTGGCTTCCTTGGTGCCATGACTGTATTTTTGTTCTCAGCGCAAGCTATTCGTGCCGTAAGCCGAACTGCTAAAGCAGTTATTGAAGAAGTCCGACGACAATTCCGTGAAATTCCAGGTCTCAAAGAAGGAAAAGAGGGTGTAAAGCCACAATATGGCGTGTGTGTTGATATTGTCACACAAAATGCCTTAAAAAATATGACCATCCCAACTTTAGTTGTTACCTTAGCTCCGATTTTAACAGGTTTTATCCTTGGACCCGAGGCCGTTGCGGGTTTTCTTATGTTTGGAACTGTTGCTGGTATTTTAATGGCTAATTATCTTAACAACTCCGGTGCTACATGGGATAATGCAAAGAAATACATCGAAGAAGGACACTTTGGTGGGAAAGGCAGTGAAACACATGCTGCAGCAGTCACGGGTGACACCATCGGAGATCCTTTCAAAGATACAGCCGGACCAAGTCTTCATATTCTCATTAAACTCATTAATAACATCACCATAACTTTTGGCGGTCTTTTTGTATCCTTCTATCTGATGAAATTCTTAGCTGTATTTTTGTTCGGAGCAGGATTTGGCTTCCCATAGGCGATAGTAGTCCTTAACTGTTTTTTCCCTTTTTTTCTTATTATTCTTTACTCTTGTGTGGATCAATTGAAAGAAAAATCTCCAAAAGCTGCTTTTCTTTTGTACGTGTTGGTAACAATTGGCAAATGGTCTGTGCAAGGTCTTTAAGTAACCTCATGTCAAGGTTGTTTGAATGTGAATAGAGTTGTTCTTTTTTATTGTGGTAAATCTGTAAGAGTAGGTAATGTAATTGGTCAATTAGCTCTGAATTCTCTGTGATTGTCTCTATTTTTCGCTCTTGTGGTTCCAAAACTCTAATAGATCCTTTTTCTTTTCTAATCAATGTTGAAACGTTTTTTTCTTCTAAGTCAATTCCTAGTGTATGTCCTAGTTTTCGGGCTTCATCGTAATTAATGCTCAGATTTTGATATAACCATCGCCAAATTATATAAAACCTTGTTAACGGTGTTAATACTACGTAATTCTTAGTAAAAAGTCTTTTAGATAAAAAACTAGTGATAATCGTCCGAACATATTCTAAGAGGTCAAGTGAAGAAAGTTCCTTTCCAGTACTGTCAATTGTTTTTTTATAACTGCCAATGACTTCAAGTCCCGCACCAATGCCAGAGATAAAAAAGTCAGCTCCAGAAATATTTGCACGTAGAAGAATATCTAGTTTTTTTTCCATTTTTGTCTTCAATTCTTTTATTAGTGAGGAAATCAAGATTTTTTCTTTTTTTTCCTTTTTTCGAGCGACTATATAGATTGAGGAACTTAAAGTTGCAGATTGATGTGCTCGTAACCGTGTTTTGAGTTCTGTAGACAGTGGCCAGGTTGCAGTAATAACTAAATTAGTGGTATGGAGTATCTCGATGAGTGATTCCCACGCATAAAGATTTTTATGTGCAAAGATGATAATAGCCGTTCCATTGTTTTTGAGGACTCGTGATATTTCAAAAAAGGCTTTTTTTAATAACATTTCAAATGCTGTTTGATTTGACCCATTTTTTTTGGTTATCTTTTGATATTCAACAATTTCCTTTGTTTTTGGCGTCAGATCAGTTAAAAATAGTTGTGGATATACATCATACAGCATTTTTTTTAACCAAATATAAAAAAAGTCGGAAAGATAGGAATAAGGAATGTTATCGTAGTATGG